>JBGTCS010000442.1:0-5175 GCA_041748715.1 Pyrinomonadaceae bacterium
ATTGTCTTCGCCTTGAAACACCATGGTTAGATCTGTATTCGTGTTTCGCCCTTACTTCGTACGGGATTGATTCCCGCGTCTCTCTTTTGACGGTCGTGTTTCGCCCTTACTTCGTGCGGGCTTGCGCCTGTTTAGTTTATAAATATCTCATCCACAAAAATGAACGCCTCAAAACCGGCACCTGGATGCCATGCCGGGATCTTGCCGAGGTTGTATGCGTGAACGCGGACAAAACGAGCCTTGACAGGTGAGATCATCTGGCGGAAGTTGCGTATTTGCGGAGCAATATTCTCGGGCTTTATGTCGTGCTTGATATCCGCGACCTTTGTAAAATCAACTCCATTGGCAGACACCTCAAATTCGATATGCGTCGGCATCCAGATCCAGGGCCTCGCATCCTGCAAAAATCCGCCTCCGACCTCTTTGACCAATGTCTCTTTTTGCAGATCGATCGTCGCGACAAAATCCTGGCCTTGATAGCCCTGCCACTCACCGCTTGCAAAATTTAACGTGCCGCGAAGACCGTCGATCAAACCCTCGTCACCGCCGCCGGTGTATTGGCGGTTGTATTTTGAATCGATCTTGACCGTCCAATTGTTTGGCTTTTTGTAAAATGTGGCCTCGGCCATTCGACCGCCCTGATACTGGGGATATTTCCGGTAAAGATCGTAACCAAAGTCCGATGTGGGTAGTTCGACGCCTGCGATGGCCTTCACGGTCGTGGTTTTATCAATCGTGAATGGGCCGGTATAAACCTTCCATTTGTCGCCGGTTGTGTATATCATCTCCGCCTTCGGATCGGCCGCTCTCAACGTCACGGTCATTTGGTCCTGGAAAACACGTCCACCACCCTCAATGATCGGTACAGCAACCGTTTTTGGAGTGCCCCCAATGACGTTTGGTAGAATCGGAAAACCCTTCGTTATCGGAGTGTCACTCATCTCAAATTCCAGCATTCCACCATCCATAATTTGCTGATGTGTTATTGAGGAACTTGGAAAATCGCGGCCGTTTAATCGGGTGGACTTGATGTAAATGTTTGCGGACGACTCATTCGGAGCCTTGATCGTAAATGTCTTTCCGTTTTCGAGATTGTATTTGATCTCCTTAAACAGCGGCGTTCCAAACGCATAGATGGGAAGCCCGGGCGTGACCTGGTAAAATCCGCTGGCGCTCAGGATGTACCAGGCCGACATTTGGCCGCAGTCTTCGTTGCCGATCAGGCCGTCGGGTTCGGGTTTGTAAAACTCGTCCATGATCTTGCGGACCAGTCGCTGAGTCTTCCACGGCTGTTCGGCGTAATCGTACAAATACGCGATATGGTGTGACGGCTCGTTGCCGTGAGCGTACTGGCCGATCAAACCGGTAATGTCCGGCTGTTCGCGGCCGGTGAGTTTCTCGTCTGTGTTGAATAATTCGTCGAGCTTGGCCGCAAATTTATCGCGTCCGCCGTGTAATTCCATCAGGCGATTTATGTCCTGCGGTACAAAGAACGAATATACCCAACTGTTGCTCTCAGTGAAATGAAACGTCACTTCGCCCGGTCGAAACGGCTTTACAAACCCGCCGTTTTGCTTGGGCCGCATAAAACCGGTTTCCGGGTCGAAGAGATTTTCGAAGTAGCGTGCACGCTGACTGTATTTATCTATCTCGCCACTGAGTTTCAGACCGTACGTAGTAATCGGTTGAAGGCCTACTCGACGATGAAAGACAATCCTCGCCATTTGCGCGATGCACCAGTCGTTATAAGCATATTCCAGCGTTTTTGAGACCGATTCCTGTTCGTCTTCAGATGAAATGTAACCGCGTTTTTTGTACGCGGCGAGGCCAAAATGGTCGAGTTCGGCAGAGTGTTTCGATGCGGCATACGCTTTTTCGTAGTCGAATCCTTTAATCCCTTTTGCCATCGCGTCGGCGATGACCGAGACGGCGTGATAGCCGATCATCGTGTCGGTCTCTTCACCCCAAAGCTCCCAAACCGGCAGCCGCCCGCCCTGTTCGTAGATCCGGATAAAGGAATTGATGTAATCCACCGTGCGTTTTTGATCAATGATCGTATAAAGCGGATGGGCGGCGCGGAACGTGTCCCAGAGCGAGAAAACGGTGTAATGCGATTGCGGATCGCGGGTTTCGGATTGCGGATTTTTTGGATTCTGCCGAACGCCGAGCGTATCTTCGCCGACCGGGCCGTCTCCAGGAGAACTTTCGCCGAGCGGAAAAGCTGTGCTTTTCCGATCCGGCTCTTTATTGCTATCGCGGCTAGGCCGCCCCTCCCGACGGGCGGCATAGCCGCCGGAGTCACTTTTGGGGCCTTCCGGCGAAGCAGAGCTTCGCCGCTCGGCAACCGGAACCCCTGCATATCCCGGCAGTTGATGCACCTTTCCATCATGACCCTTGTACCGCCCATCCACATCATTAAAAACATTCGGATGGATCATCGTGTGATAAAGCGCCGAGTAAAACGTCGTCGTCTGATCATCCGTGCCGCCCGAGACCTCGATCTTTGACAGCTCTTTGTTCCACGCCGCCTTTGCATTGGCCCGAACTTTGTCAAAATCCCAACCGGGAAGTTCGGCGGCGAGATTCTTGCGAGCACCTTCGATGGAGACATTAGAGATCGCGACTTTCAACAGGATTTTCTCGCCCGCTTGGGTCCGAAAATCAAACTCGCCTCGCACATAGCTCTTGCTGTCTTTATTTCCAGCCAGGGTTGTCGAGGCAACCGGTTTTGAAAACTCTGCGACAAAATAAACAACTTGATCCTTTGCCCAAGAACTAGATCGACGAAAGCCCTCGATCGTTGTTGAGTTGACCTTACGGATCGAACCGTCCAACAGCTTGTCACGCCAAATTAGATCCAAAAACACAACAGCCCTGTTTGATTCGGGAAAGGTGTATTTGTGAAGACCGACGCGTGGGGTTGCGGTCAATTCAACAATCACCCCAGAATCATCTAATTTCACGGAGTAGAATCCCGGTTCCGCCCGTTCATTAGTATGTTGAAATTTCGATGGGTAGCCTTTGAAATCCGGCCGGCTGTGCATCTCGATAATAGACGGACGAACCGTCGGCATAAACAAAATATCGCACCCATCAGGAATGCCGGTTCCACTCAGGTGCGTGTGCGAAAAGCCGTAGATCGTGTCGTCAGAGTAATGATAGCCGCTTGAGCCGTCCCAGTTGTCGATGCGTGTGTCAGGCGAGAGCTGCACCATTCCAAACGGCATCGTCGCTCCGGGAAACGTATGCCCGTGACCGCCGGTGCCGATAAACGGGTTGACCCATTTTGTGAAGTCGCGGGTCTGTGCGTTCGCAGTTAATAGTGAAAAGTGAACAGTGAACAGTAACAAACTGAAGAGTCGCAGAGATGCTGAGAAAACCTGCCCGAGATTTTTGCCCTTTGCCTTTTTACTTTTGCCTTTGTATCCGTGTTTATCTGTGTCCATCTGTGGTTAATTTTTCTTAAGCGATAATCACCAGACCGGTTTGATCGCTATCGCGATCTTGCAGGCGAGGGCGCCTGCGTTCCGGGTTTAATGCACCAATTCCCCGCCGTAGATCTGACGCAGGCCTTGTCCTTTGATGCCCCAACGGACGCGGAAGGCGGCATCTCCGCCGCGATGATTGTAGCGAAAACTGACCTTGTGAAAACCGGCCTTTAACGGAATGATCGCGGAGCGAACTTTACGTTCGGCGGTCCCGGCGTCGTTGATTATCATCTCGCCGCCGAGCACGATAGTCGTGTCCCATGTCGAATCGACCTGAAACTCATAAACGCCATCCTGCGGTGCTTTGAAATACCCGTCATAAGTAACCGCAAAATCCTTCTTAAGATCGAACGTCGGTGCAAACTGTGTCAGCAAAATAGAACGCGACTCGCCCAAGCGGCGTTCGCCCTCTCCCGACATATCGCCGCGCGGAATAAAAAATTCGTACCTGGCGCCCGGTTTTGTCTCGCCAAGTGTAACCGGCTCCCGCATTCGATCGCGAACAACTGTCGCGGCATAAACTACGCTCATTCGGCTTGATTCATTTTTTACAATGGTTTTAAGTGTGGCCGATTTCCCTTGTTCGAGCTTGATCTCGATAGGCCTTTCGTAACTCGCCGATCTTTCGTCCGGAGTCGAACCATCAACGGTGTAATAAACCTTAGTTCCCGCCGCCGGACGAAGCGTGATCGATGAACGTTCGCTTTCGGTTACGATGTTTTGCAATCCCGCTGGCTCAGGGATTCGGTAATTAACACCTTGTTTTGCAAGACGCGGAAAATGGTCGGCAAGACGGCGGTTGAAATCAGAAATGTTTCTATCTTCAGCTCGCGTCCAAACAACTTCGGCAAGCGCGATCATTCGCGGAAAAGCCATATACTCGACGTGCGACGGCGATTTCATATATTCGGTCCAGATGTTCGCCTGGGCACCGATAACGTATTTTGCCTCGTCCGGCGACAGGTCTGGCGGGACCGGTTCAAAACCATACACTTTTTCAAGCGGAACATAGCTGCCGATATTTAGCGGCTCGTACGCGGGATCACCCTGGCCGTAATCAAAATATACAAAATCCGTCGGCGTCATTATCACATCGTGTTTGGCCTTTGCCGCCTCGATGCCGCCTTTCATCCCGCGCCAGCTCATCACCGTTGCATTTGGTGCCAGACCACCTTCTAAGATCTCGTCCCAGCCGATCATTTTTTTGCCTTTTGAATTGATATATTTCTCGATGCGGCGAACAAAATAGCTTTGAACTTCGTGCTCGTCCTTTAAATTCTCGCGTTTCATCAGATCCTGAACAAACGGCGATTCTTTCCAATGATCCTTTAAAACCTCATCGCCGCCGATATGGATGTACGGCGAATCCGGAAAAAGCGCGATCGTCTCGTCCAAGACATCCTCGAGAAATTTGAACGTCGCATCGGTCGGGCAATAAACTTCCTTAAAAATCCCCCATGTGGTCTGAACTTTGTATTTGTAATCCGTTTTGCAGCCGAATTGCGGATAAGCCGCGAGGGCCGCCGACGCATGTCCGGGCAATTCTATTTCGGGGATCACGTTGATGTAACGCGCTTTTGCGTAGGCGACCACCTCTCTTATCTCCGCCTGCGTATAAAACCCGCCGTGCGGCGTAGCGTCGCCGATATACGGCGTCAGGTTGCGTTCCTTGACCGTCTCGGGCCGC
>JBGTCS010000443.1:0-2509 GCA_041748715.1 Pyrinomonadaceae bacterium
AGAGCGATAGTCTGCAACCCCGACGAGCAATAACGATTGACCGTCATCGCCGAGGTTTCAACCGGCAAACCCGCCGCGATCATTGCTGTCCGAGCGACGTTCATCCCTTGCTCGGCCTCTGGAAACGCACAACCCATAATCACATCATCGATCAACGACGCATCGACGCCCGAGCGGCTCACCGCCTCCTTTATCGCCGCCGCACCAAGATCATCTGGCCGTGTGTTCTTCAAAGTCCCTTTCGGAGCCTTTCCTACAGCCGTTCGCACGGCCGATACAATTACTGCTTCTTTCATAATATTTTCCTCGCGGCCTCCAAATGCCCAAGCCCGCAACGTTAGTAAGGGCGTAACACTCGTCGCCGACCTCTACGACTTCAATTCGTGGCTAACTCCTAATTTTCGATCCCGACCGAGACTTCTTCGATATTCAATATGCTTTGCAAAACCGCTGGCTCAATTGCGACCAAAAAACCACGCTTGCCGCCGTTAATATAGATTTTGTTGAGATCAAATATCGTCGTCTCAACGTATACCGGCATTGATGTTCGCGTACCAAACGGCGATGTTCCGCCGACGAGATAACCTGAATATTTCGAGGCCCGTTCGGGGGTCGCGGGCTCGACGCTTTTTACGCCGATGTATCGGGCCAGATTTTTTGCCGACACCTCGCGGTCACCGTGCATCAGCACGATCAACGGTTTTCGTTCGTTTGTTTCAAATATCAAGGTCTTTACAACCGAATGTTCGTCAACGTCAAGCTGCCGGGCCGATTCGCTTGCACCGCCTTTTTCGACGTAATCGTAAAGGTGCGGCACGAACTCGACCTTTTTCTCTCTCAAATATCTGATCGCCGCAGTTATCGGGTAGTCCATAAATCTTTGCCCGCGAATATCGCGAATATCGCGAATAGTCCCGAAAGGCCGCGAATAAATTTGTTCGATCAATCTAGTTGAATTAGCTCTAATTCGTGCTATTCGCGGGCCAATTCTTTATACCGAAAACAACTTACCAAATGATCATTGACCATGCCGGTCGCCTGCATAAACGCATACATGATCGTCGAGCCGACGAAATTAAAGCCGCGTTTCTTAAGATCTTTGCTAATCGCGTCCGAGATCTCAGTTTTGGCTGGCACATCGGACATTTCGGAGCGGGCTCCGATCACCGGCTTGCCGCCTACAAACGACCAAATATAATTGTCAAACGTGCCAAACTCGGCTTGAACATTAAGAAACGCTTTGGCGTTGCGGACCGCCGAAGCGATCTTCAAACGGTTTCGGATAATCCCGTCGTTCCCGAGCAATTCCAGACACTTATTATCATCGTATTCGGCGACAATTACCGGATCGAAATTATCAAACGCCGAGCGATAATTCTCACGTTTTCTCAGGATCGTGTCCCAGCTCAACCCGGCCTGCGCTCCCTCGAGGATCAAAAATTCGAACAACCGGCGGTCATCGTGAACCGGCACGCCCCACTCAGCGTCGTGATAGGGAATGTTCAATTCATTCGCTGCCCAACCGCACCGCGATAGATCTTTCATTTTGGGAATTCGACAGCCTCCATAACTCGTTTTGCCTGACGAATGTGTCGTTTTTCATGTTCGACGAGGATATCCAGTCCGTCCCGCAGCCGATACGTCATGATGCTCATAAACGGCGAGGTAAGGACTGTTTTTTCCCAATCAAGTTCAGCTATCGCATCGAGTCTACTAATTAAGCCATTTTGGTTTTCAGCAAAGCGTTCCACTATTCCGGCCTCGATTTCGCTCGGCGGGACGATACTTTTGGTTGGAGCCTTAAATTTCTTTTTGTCGGACATCAGACTCTTTTTTAGAAATCCGCCAAAAAAACCGGTCAGCGGCGACCACGACTCCAGAAAAGAGTTTTTTGCTCCGGCAAGTTTTGCGTCGATTCCAGGCTTTGTCCCGTCGTTCGTTTTGATCAGGTGATCGAGGCACTGGGCAATACTCCAACTCTCCGCCGCCGACTTACAATTGAGCTGCTCATCACTAAGCGAACCAAAGGTTGACCGGATATCATTTGTGATCTTTTCGAGTTCGCTTTTTATTAAGGATGTATCGTTTTTCATTATTTTACCCCTCGCGGCTTTTTTCTAATTTCTCAGCGGTTTACCGGTTTTAAGCATCGCCGCGATCCGTTCCTGCGTTTTACGTTCGCCGCACAGCGAGACAAACGCTTCGCGTTCGAGGTCAAGTAGATAACGTTCCGAAACAAAGGCCTGATGATTCATATCGCCGCCGCTCATCACTTTCGCTAGTTTTTTCCCAATAAGCACGTCGTGATCCGAAACAAATCCGCCCTGTTTCATCATGTGCAGAGCGATCTTCATCGCAGCCTGAGCCGATTCGCCGAGAACCATAATGTCTTTGCGCTCGACCGGTTGGACATAACCCGCAGCATCGAGATTTAGAACCTCCTGTTTTGCGTCCTGAATAAGGCGGTCGCCGTTCATCGAGATTGCGTCCGAATCACGCAGAAAGCCCC
>JBGTCS010000444.1:0-1800 GCA_041748715.1 Pyrinomonadaceae bacterium
TGGGATTGAAGGTCTGGATTGCCTGAAGTATCTTGGCTTGTTCGTCGCGGACGGAATCGGCCTCGAACGAGACCGGCGGTTCCATTGCAGTCAGCGTCACGAGCTGAAGGATGTGATTCGGGATCATGTCCCGCAGGGCACCGGCGGAATCGTAATAACCGCCTCGCTGCTCGACGCCGAGTTTTTCGGCGACCGTGATCTGGACATGATCGATAAAATTGCGGCTCCAGATCGGTTCGAAAATGCTGTTGCCAAATCGGAAGACCAAAATATTTTGGACTGTCTCTTTGCCGAGATAGTGGTCGATGCGGTAGATCTGACGTTCCTTGATCAGTTTTAGGAGGTCGGCGTTGAGCTTTTTTGCCGATTCGAGATCGTGGCCGAAAGGCTTTTCATAAATAAACCGGCGCCAGCAGCCGTCCTCTTCTTTTCCCATTCCGTTGCGGACGATCTTTTGCGTAACATTAGCAAATAGGTCGGGCGGCGTGGCGAGGTAATAGAAATAATTGTCAGGGATCTGAAGATTGGCGGTGACCTCGCCGATCAGATCCTTGAGATCGCCAAAGAGCTTCTTGTCGTCATTAAAATCGCCGCCGGTGTAGTAAATTCTTTCCTCAAACCACTTTATGAGCTCCGGATCAGGCCCATTGGGTATGAATTCGTGCAAATTCGCGATGATCTGGGCGCGGAATTCCTCAGACGTCATCTCCTGCCTTCCGACGCCGACGATCGCGAATTTATGAGGCAAAAAATCGTCTTTGGCAAGGTTATAAAGTGCCGGAAAGAGCTTTCGCTTGGTAAGGTCGCCCGTGGCGCCAAAAATGACCATTACGCACGGATCGGCGGTTTTTGTGGTTTCTACCATAGGGATTTGTGTTATCGTTTAATTATAACTCCGAAGTTCACCTAAAACGGCAGCCAGATAATGATGTAAAAGGAACTGTCTGTTGTCAAAAGGTCGGCAAAAACATCCCAACAAATGTAAAAAATGCTTGTGTTTTTTGCCGTAATTAGGCACAATCGGCTTTAAATATGTTTACAGAATAATCGGCCGCCAATATTTATTTATCAAAGCCGAGGGGTTTTGAATTTGTCATATTCGCGTGCGGAGTTAGTTGCTCTTTCGATTTTGCTGCTTCTATTGGAATGCAACTTCTTAGGCAGAATTTTGAAGATAATTTGCTATCGGATGACGCGGGGGCAGCAATACTTTTATTGGCGAAGCCGAAATTTGCACGATCCGTGTATCTGACCCGGGAAGAGATCGATTTTTTTGTGTATTAATAAACGAATGGCGAAAACAACCACTGGATCGTTACCCAAAAGCAGATCATTTTTCCGGCTATCTGGGCGAATTGCGATCGCTATGGTTTTGCTGGTCTCGGCAGCGGCCTTCGCCGTCGGGTCAAACGCGGAATCTCTTTCGTTTATTTCCTCGATCGGAGAGATGCTTGGGTTTCCGAGCGCTCAGATCAGCAGCGGTTTGGCTACGAAACCGGTCGAGCCGAGCGGTTCGACGGCAGAACCGACCTTATTGACCAACGGCGGCAGCTTTACTTCGCTCGGGCAAACTCTGACTGAGAATTTTAATACTCTCGCAAATACCGGGATGCCGGTAACGTGGAATGACGACAGCGAAGGCACTGGAACCATACCCGGAGCTTATGCATCTACGGGGACCTACCGTATAGGGACTGGGTCAAGTAACACGGGGGGATTGTTCAGTTTTGGGATGAATACCATTTCCGAACGGGCGTTAGGCTCTCTTGCCTCCGCATCAACCGGCACGATTTATTATGG
>JBGTCS010000445.1:0-6014 GCA_041748715.1 Pyrinomonadaceae bacterium
AATTTCACACCGGCGGAGCGCAGACGTTCCGCCAATTCGCGCCAAGCGTCCATTTGCATGATGATCCCAAAGTGCGGCACCGGAACGTCATCACCGTCCACCGGATTCGTGATCTTTCCCCCCGAAGATGCCGGATCGAGATGCGTAACTATCTGATGTCCGTAAAGGTTAAAATCGATCCAACGCTCCGAGCTGCGGCCTTCTTTACAGCCCAAAAGCTCGCCATAAAATGCACGGGCGGCGTCAAGATCATTGACCGGGAAAGCATGATGAAATAGATTTTTCATAAATTTATTTTTTTGGTCTTTCTTTTACGCAGAACAAAAATTCAATATCCTTTCGCGGGCGGTCCAGTCTAACCTTGACATCTTCCATAGTGAGCGGATAAATCCTCTTCATTTTTGACAACCGCTTTATGCTCGATCTGAGCGCCTTGCGGGTAAACAAATCTCCTTCGTCAAGCGTGCGTTTTTCTAACCTGAGATCACGATCGCGGATGTACATGTTTCCCGAAAAAGAAACACGCGTTATGGTGTATTGGTCGCGTTCGGCTTCGTTTATCCATGCCTCGCGTTCAACCTTGTTCTGTTCACACGTGGTTTTATCTTCGGGTCGCTCAACTTCGCTCGATTGTCCAAAAGTGAGCGCAGCTAAAAAACAAAAGACGAAAATTGTAACTCCTAATAATCTGGGCGCGTAATCCATGCAACCTCCTTCTGTGATAATCTGTGGACAATTTCTTATGCACGAAAATGTCGATAAATTCGTCAGCGAATTCGAAAACGCCTTAAAAAGCGGAACATTTGTCAAAATGACTCTTGGTAATTATAAGGGTCCGGACGAACATCTGCAAAAAATTCTTGTCCGTTTGGTTACGACAAAAAAAGGCGACAGGCTTTTCTTTTTGTATCGCGGCACCACGCGAGATACGGCGAAAAATTACGACTTTGAAACCGGTTCAGCGTTGATCGCCGAGGCTCTGGAAGGACAATTTTTTGGCGGACATTTATTTACTACGGCAAACGACTTTCAGCTTGAGATAGGCAAAAAAGGAAAATCCCGCCTAAATGCAGCTAAACCAACATTTGCGGCGGCTCCACCGGCCGCACACAACCGCGAAAAGAAAGTCCAGATCGAGGCTGACAGTTTTTATCTGCGGGCACTTGGAATAACAGATGACAACGGCCGCGTTCGTGACCGCGAACAGCATAAATGGCGGCAGATCAATAAATTTATCGAGGTTTTGGCCAGTCTGGTCGATAAATCTGAGCTGAAAGACAGAACCGAACTTAAGATCGTCGATATGGGTTCGGGGAAAGGCTACCTTACTTTTGCGGCATACGATTATTTCAAAAACATCCGCGGTGTCGACGTTACAATTACCGGGGTCGATACAAAACGCGAACTGGTAAATCTCGGCAACGGCATCGCTCAGGCGTCGCAATTTAACGGGTTGGATTTCGTTGTTGGCAGTATCGCGGATCACGATATCGGGGACGCGGATATTTTGATCGCTCTGCACGCCTGCAATACGGCAACAGACGACGCTATTTACAAAGGCATCATTGCCAAAGCCGATCTGATAGTCGCCGCTCCGTGCTGTCATCAGGAAATCCGACCGCAAATAAAGGCACCGGAAATGTTTCGCGATATCCTAAAACACGGCGTCATGCTAGAGCGCACCGCCGAAACCATCACCGACGGCCTGCGTTCGCTGCTGCTCGAACGAAGCGGATATTCCACCAAACTTTTCGAATTTGTCTCAACGGAACACACCCCAAAAAACAATATGCTGGTTGGGACTCTTCTCAACAAAACTAATGTTGCGGAAGAATTTGAGCGACAGATCGACGCGATCAAGTCATTTTACTCGATAGAACAACAACATCTGGAGACGCTGTTGTCGTGAGCGGCCACTACTACATCGTCTAGCACACGAATCAGAGGAATTGAGTTATGCAATCAAATGCGACAACACCTGATGAATATATCGCGAGTCTGCCCGAGGAACGTAAAGAAGTTGTCTCGGACATTCGAGATGCGATCAATAAAAATCTGCCTAAAGGTTTTGAAGAAGTCATGTCCTACGGAATGCTCGGCTGGGTCGTACCAAAATTGCTTTATCCGGCCGGTTATCACTGCGATCCGAAATTGCCTTTGCCATTTATAAACCTGGCGTCGCAAAAAAATCACATTGGCTTTTACCACATGGGCATACACCGCGATTCGGATTTGCTTGACTGGTTCGTCTCGGAGTGGCCGAAGCATTCAACTAGAAAACTCGATATAGGAAAATCGTGTATCCGATTTAAGAAGACCTCAGATATTCCGATCAAACTGTTGGGCGAACTAGTTTCCAAAATGACTCCGCAGCAATGGATCGAGCGCTACGAAATGGTTATAAAACCATAGGTGATGTCTAATTTTGTGGTGTTCGGAAACGAAAATGTTGGGTTCTTTAGCGAACTTCGAGTTTTTGCATGATAATTAAGATGATTTAAACCAAAACGGCAAAGGACGCAAGGTTACGAAAATCGCAAAGACAACAGGTCTAGAACACTACCAAAACCTTGCCCTGTGCGGATTACTTGACCAATCACTACTGGGCACGTATGATTAACGATTGCGCTAAACCGCAAGATCACATCGCTTATATACGGCGAAGGAAAGTGAGATTATGAAACAAGAAATACATCCTGATTATAATGATTTATCGGTCGTCTGTGCGTGCGGGAGCACGTTTGAGACCCGTTCAACCCTTGGCAAAGACCTGCATATCGAAATTTGTTCGGCTTGCCATCCATTTTTCACCGGCAAACAGAAATTGGTCGATACGGCTGGACGCGTAGACCGGTTTAACAAACGTTATGCCCGCGGTGCCGCTGAAACGGCTAAGTAAAATGAATCGCGGACAAATCGTCCGCAGTTTTTCGGTTATTGTGACAACAATTACTGACAGATATTAGCTAGTAAATCCTGACGCCGACCTGAAGCGCCAATTGCTGAAAGTGTGTTCACTCACACCCGCGATAGGCGAAAAAAGGTTGGCGTTAGTTTTTTTCTGTTAGAGAGTCGTTTGAAAGTGTTTTCAAGTAAATCGAAAAAAGGCAACAAAAACAAAAACAGCGGCGTCAACTAAACGTATGAAAAAGCGAATGGGTTCACGAAAATTAAGGTTCCTCCACACCGTCTTTGCCATGGAACGCGACCTCATCGTCGGCGGACAGGCGGTAATGGAAGGCGTTATGATGCGTACGCCGTCGGCCTATGCGATTGCCTGCCGGCGTTCTGACGGTTCGATCGTCTCGACCTCCGAGTCGCTGCCGAAATGGAGCGATAAACACAAATGGCTTGATACGCCCGTACTACGTGGCGGGGCAACCTTGATCCAATCGATGGCATTGGGAATTAAGGCTCTAAATTATTCGGCCCGTATATACGAGGAAGATCTCGAAGCCCAGGAACAACTCGAAAAGGCCCAGGGTACCGAAACCGAATTAGCTCTAGCTGACGGAACTACCGATGAGGCATTCCTCAAAGCTCCGGTTAAGGTCATTATGCCGGAAGCAAAGGAGAAGAAGCCCCAAAGCAAAGGACAGTCGGCGGGAGCGGTCGGATCGATTCTATTCGCTCTTTTGTTTAACGTATTGCTTTTTATCGTCGCGCCGCTTGTTTTGACGAATATTTTATTCATCGCACTTGGTTGGGCCGAAGCACCGCTGCTCGCTGCGGACGCAGCATGGTGGGACACGATCAAGGCGTATGTCTGGAAAATAAAGCTCGATTCCTTTGGTTCGTGGATCTCATTTAACTTAATCGACGGTCTGATCCGGATGGCATTTTTTATCACCATGATCTTTTCGATGTCCTATTTAAAAGATATCCGCCGGGTTTTTGAATACCACGGAGCCGAACACAAGACCGTCTTTACCTGGGAAAAAGGTCTCGATCTGAGCGTCGACAATGCCACCCAGCAGCGACGCCAGCACCCTCGATGCGGCACCTCATTTCTGATGGTCGTCATGCTGGTCGCGATCGTACTTTTCTCGGTGATAAATTTTGAGGCGACTTGGCTAAATCTGGTTGTTCGAATTGCGTTGATGCCGCTGGTCGCGGGGCTATCGTACGAGGTTATTCGTTACGCCGCTAAAAAAGAGTCGGGTGCGATCTTTAAATTGATGACGCTTCCGGGCCTCTGGCTGCAGAACATTACGACGCAGGAACCCGACGGCGAACAGCTTGAAGTCGCGATCAAAGCTCTTGATGAGTCGCTAAAACTTGAACCAGGGGGCAGTGATCAGTGGGCAGTGGCCATTTGATTTGCTGAAATGCGTGGGCAACTCTGACCACCGAACACCGAACACCGATCACTGACAACTGTTTATGTTTGAAAAACTTGCACAAATTGAAAAAAGTTACGAGGAACTGACCGAGCAGATCTCGCAGCCGGAATTTATGTCCGACATGTCGGCCTATGCCCGGCTGATGAAGCAACACAGGTCGCTCGGCGAGATCGTCGAAAAATATCGCGAGGTCCGCAAAATGACCGAGGATCTGCAGGGTGCCAAAGATCTGGCCGACATGGCGGACGATGACGAAATGCGTGAAATGGCCGCACTTGAGATCGCTGAGATCGAAAGCAAGTTGCCGGACGCCGAAGAAGAATTAAAAACCCTTTTGCTTCCAAAAGATCCGAATGACGAAAAGAACGTGATCCTTGAGATCCGTGCCGGAACGGGCGGCGACGAAGCGACGTTATTTGCAGCGGAGATGCTTAGAATGTATGCCCGCTACGCCGAACGCCAGGGCTGGAAGATGGAAATGCTCGAAATTTCCGACACCGGTGTCGGCGGCATAAAGGACGCAACTGCGGTTATCGAGGGCGACAATGTTTATTCAAAAATGCGTTTTGAGTCGGGTGTTCACCGCGTCCAGCGCGTTCCGCAGACCGAAACCAGCGGTCGCATTCACACTTCGGCGATAACCGTGGCGGTCTTGCCCGAGGCTGAGGAAGTTGACGTTCAGGTCGATCCAAAAGACCTTCGCGTGGATTATTTTTGTTCGTCGGGCCCCGGAGGACAGTCGGTCAATACAACTTATTCCGCCGTCCGGCTGACGCATTTGCCGACAAATGTCGTCGTATCGATGCAGGACGAAAAATCGCAGATCAAAAATAAAGAAAAGGCGATGCGAATATTGCGAGCCCGTCTGCAGGAACTTGAGGAGCAGCGGCAGCACGACGAACTTTCGGCCGAAAGAAAATCAATGGTCGGCAGCGGTGATCGTTCCGAAAAGATCCGGACATATAATTTTAAAGAGAATCGCGTTTCGGATCACCGCATCGGACTGACTGTTCACCAACTCGAATTGGTCATGGAAGGGCAGATCGACGAATTTGTGGACGCTCTGCGAACGCATTACCAGACCGAAAAATTAAAGGCCGAGGCCGTATCCGCTTAAAAATATGACACGAAAAACCATCTTAACCGTAGCCGCTATCGTCCTGATCATTTTGGCGATAATTATTACAATTGCCGGTGTCTCTGGCGATCGCATCCTGCTGCCGCCGGTCATTACCGGGGTCGGATTTGCGGTCATTGCCTGGGTGTTTTTATCCTTTCGAAAGGATCCGAACTAATACGCGGGACGCGCTCTGATAACTAAGATTTACAACTCAGTGAGCCGCTAAGGCCTAACCTACTTATGGCAGGTGCGACACATTTATACCTGATCCGGCATGGCCAATCCGCCGGCAATGCCGAAGGCCGTTTTGGCGGCCACGGGCCAACTCCTTTATCGGATTTGGGCAAACGCCAAGCCGATCGAACCGCCAAGGCTTTGGCAAAGGAGGGAGTCAGTTGCATCTATTCGAGCGATCTGGTCCGTGCTGTCGAAACCGCCGAACCGCTGGCAAAACTCTTAGATATTCCGATCAAAACGTCACCCGCCTTTCGCGAGCGTCACGTCGGCGTACTTCAGGGGCTTACCTTTGACGAGTCAAAAGAGCAATTTCC
>JBGTCS010000446.1:0-4726 GCA_041748715.1 Pyrinomonadaceae bacterium
CGACCTTTCACTTAGGAGGCGAACGCTCTATCCAGCTGAGCTACGGGAGCGGTTTTTCTTACGAGTCGTATTGTATCAGTGACCGAACGTCATAACCATCAAATTTGGCACGTCCGCCGAGAAAGTCAAGTTCGACAACGAACAACAGTCCTGCTACGATACCGCCGACGCTCTCGACGAGATCAACAACTGCCCGAGCGGTGCCGCCGGTGGCGAGCAGGTCGTCGACGATCAATACGCGGTGGCCTTCGCCAATCGCGTCCTTATGCATCTCGAGCGTGTCCTGGCCATATTCGAGATCGTATGAGATCGACACGCAATCCGCCGGCAGCTTTTTGGGTTTACGAACCGGGATGAATCCGGTCCCGAGCTGATAAGCCAACGGCGTTGCAAAGATAAAACCCCGCGATTCGACACCGATGATCGTGTCTATCTTCATACCGCGGCACTGTTCGGTCAAGGCGTCGATGGTTTGTTCGAGGCCTTCAGGATCCTTTAACAGAGTCGTTATGTCATAAAAATTAATACCCGGCTTTGGAAAATCAGGTACTTCGCGAATCAGTTTTTTCAAATTGTCCATTGTTTAAAATCTTAAAGCCTAAATTCGACCCGGGTGATGCGATGATGTTTACCGTTCGATCCGAAATGTTGAATAAGAGCCGCTGGGATCGAGCACGAGTTCCTCGACCACTGAGACCCTCGAATACCGCGGCCCGGCCGCAAGGTCTTGTTTGAAATTATCGACCGCTGTAGGATCGCCCTCGGCCAGAACCTCGACCCGTCCGTCGTCGAGATTCTTAACGTAGCCTCGCACCTGATGTCGGGCGGACGAACGCTGGGCAAAATAACGATACCCGACGCCTTGAACTTCTCCGCTGATAAAAAACATTCGGGCGATCACCATAACGAAATTAAGAGTTTACAATTTTGGTGGCCCAAACTTAATCCGTAAAAGCGATTTATTTGAATTTAACCGAGTGCGTCGAGACACTCGCTGAGGGCTCGTTGCCGGCAAGTATAGATTGGCGTACCCCGAAGTGTGAATTTGGTTGCCGATGCCTGTCGCAGTTCGTCAACCAATGCGAGAAAATCCCTTGGTTCGTCAGCCTCGAATGAGATGAGATATTCGTGATCGTTAAATCCAAATGCGTGCGTTAGGTGGATCTTGATATTGGGAAATTTCATCCCGACCATAAAATTTTCCTCGATCAAAGCATCTCGTTCGGCAATCGGCATTTTGTACCAATCGTCGTCTTTGGCACATGGATAGACAAAATGATATTTTGCCGTCCCCGCCTCGACGCGAAATCGATCATCACTTGGCTCGCCGACAAACATTGTCCGTTTTGTCACCGAAAGGTAGTTGTCCGTCGTCTCAAGAAAGCTGCCGAGTTTAGTCTGGTAGAGTCTCGCCGTCAGCTCCTGGATCAGATCGAGCGAGTCGCAGATACGCCACAACATCAGATCGGCCTTGGAATCAAACCCGACGAGAGAGTAGCTGTAAAGAAGACAATCTTTAGGAAAGCTTTCGAAAACGGTTTCAAATTCGGTTTTGTAGAGAGCCTTGGTCTCGTTATCCAACCGTCGCCACTGGCTGCCGGCGCGGAGAAAAATAAAATTGACGAATTGCTTTCGAACGGGAGTTTGAGTCAGAAGGCCCGCCTTGTCCGACACTAGTCGAAGCCCAGCTTCGCCATTTTCTTTTTGAAAATTACCTATCTCCTTGGTCATTGGGAATTATAAATGCCGTCGATTAATATTTGGCGTTGTCGATTTTATGATTTTGCAGGTTTAATTTTGGATGTGCAAATCGATGACGAATCGAAAGTGCGACCACCGAGATTTTAGAACCGTAGTTTCGATCATTTTTTTGAAGTGATCAGGGTCGGACAGCTTGTTGATAGGACCCTCTCGCTCTTTCGATCGGTCATTGCAGTTACAACCCATAATTTATCCGGACGGAAATTTTACAAACAACGTATTTAGTGTAAAAATCGGAGCAATGAAAGGCTCAGCTTTTTGTATTATGTTGATCTTTACGACCGCGTTGTCGGCGTGGGCTCAGCAGCGCCCGCTGCTGACCGACGATGTCGATATCACGCCGGCTGGTGCGTTGGAACTCAGTATTGGCGTCGATTTTTTTCAAAATGCAAAATTCCCGCTCTCGGGCATAAACGGGGACCTAACCCGCGTCGGTGATATTCGTATCCGCACGGGATTCTCATCGAATGTAGAACTTCAGATCGAGGGAAGTGTGCAGAATTATGTCTCGGTCAATTCCCTCGGCCCGTCAGCAATACCGCTCAGGCTAAACGGAAATTCAACAAATGACTTTGACGATTTTACGGTTTCGGCAAAAATTAAATTGAGAAACGAAACCAACCTGCTGCCTGCCGTCGGCTTAAAATTTGGCTATCAGATGCCCAACACGGATCAGGCTCGCGGGATCGGCACAAATCAGATCAATATTTTTACCAAAATACTTTTGCAGAAGAATTTTGGAAGTTTTGTCGGCAAAACGCCCCGATTTAAGGCTCTCGGGAACATCGGCCTTCAGATAATGACGGCGCCAATCGAGAGATTTACCCAGAACGACGTAATCTTGTACGGAGCAGCCGGGATCTATCGGCTGACGGATCGTGTAAATTTGCTGAGTGAGGTGAACGGCCGGGTCAATACTCGTAGCGGTGCGGCTCCGCTTGGCACCGAAAGCATCGGGCAGTTCAGAGTCGGCACACAGATCTGGGCATCAGGCCTCAGATTCGACGCCGCAGCCGCATTTGGCCTGACAAAATTCAGCCCGCGAACTGGCGTCGTTGTCGGTGTCACATATCAATCCCCGACGATCTTTAAACCCGCGAACTAGGCGAGATATTTATCGGCGAATGCCCTTTCCCCAGATTCGGAGCCGTCCGAATTGCCTCGGTCACAAAATCCTTTGAAATCTTTACGGCTACTATAAGATCATGTCCGAGGGCGAGATTTGCGGCTATTGCCGCTGCCAGCGTGCAACCCGTTCCATGTGTGGCCGTCGTTTCGATAAAATCTGCTTCAAAGACAGTCAAATCGCCGCCGATAAAAAGGTGATCTTTCGCCTTTTTGGCAGCATTCCCTTTCTCTTTAACCTCGCCATCGGCAGAGTGCCCGCCTTTTATCAAAACATTCCGGGCTCCCATAGCCTGCATCTCTGCGGTGGCTCGGACGATATCATCATGCGAGCGGAGAGCTATGCCGGTGATCCGTTCGGCCTCGGGAATATTCGGCGTTATCAGATCGGCGAGCGGAAACAGATGTTCTATCAAAATTTTTAGCGCCGCATCATCGATCAGATCAAATCCGGATGTCGAGCGAACGACCGGATCGACCACCACATGTTTCGGAGAGAATTTTTTGATCAGCCGAGCAACTTCTCTAATAATTTCGCCCGTCGGCAGCATACCTGTTTTGAGAGCCGTCACGTCGTAATCCTCAAAAACGGCCTGGGTCTGTTTATTCACTGAATCCGCCGTCTGGTGGACCGCACCAAAAACACCAATCGTATTTTGAAACGTGACCGACGTAATCGCTGCACATGCAAAACAGCCGAACGCCGAAAAAGTCTTGATGTCGGCGATTATTCCGGCTCCGCCCGACGGATCGAGGCCCGCGATCGTCATGCAGACAGGCGGTTGCGATTCTTTTTTTACAGAGTTCATGATCTAAGTTTTTGCGTGATCCGTTTCATTGAGTCAGGATCGTTTAATGCCCGAATTGCGGCCACGCCACTCGCTCCCGCAGCTATAATTTCGCTGCAATTCGATTCATCAATACCGCCAAGCCCGATTATCGGAAAACTGTCGACCGCGCGGCAAACCTCCGCTAAACCTCTTAGTCCGTGCGGTTCCCCTTTACCAGGAGTGTCAAACACCGGCCCGAATACCGCAAAATCCGCACCCCGAGCAGAGGCGGCTGCTGCTGCCTCCGCTGAATGCGCCGAGACGCCGATAATAATGTCGTTTGAGAACGTCTTGCGAATATTGACGGCGGAGATCGAGTTTGCCGTTAGGTGAACGCCGTCCGCACCGGCTGCGACCGCGATATCGGCACGGTCGTTGACCAGAACCCGAGTCGACGAATTTTGCGCAATGTCAGCCACAGCGGCAGTTAATTCAAAAACGTTTCGGGCGGATAGTTTTTTTTCGCGGATCTGGATCAACGAGATATTTAATTCGACAGCAACCGCCGCCAGACGAACAATTTTTCGCTTATGATCGGCAAAGTCTAAATTCGTCGCGTCACCTGCAGTTATTAGATAGATGATGGGCTCATCGGATGCAAATCTCACGACCTTTCCGGCCGGTCGTAGCCCCGGAGCATTTTGACGCTCTGGTTAAAATGGCCGATTTCCCAGAAAGCGATCAGCAGATTCAAAACGCCCAATGCCGTCACGGCACCGCGAAACCAGGTCGATGCTACAGCTCGATGCAAAACCGGTGCACCTGCTTTGTCGGACAAAAACACCAAAAGGTAATTCTCGCCCCACGGACCAAACAGGGCGTCCCACGGCGACAATATAAGGTAAAACCCCAGCAAAAAGCAGAGGATTATAAAGAAAATGACGGTCAGTCTTTCAACCATACCGTCAAAGTATAACTCTTAGCCTATTTCGCCGACAAATGCCGCCAAGTGAGGTCGTTCAACGATTTACGACGAGATTTTTGACACGGATGCCAACGTCGCGAAAATT
>JBGTCS010000447.1:0-6277 GCA_041748715.1 Pyrinomonadaceae bacterium
TAGCTCTGAACAAAGGGCTCGACAACGTCGCGCTCAAAATCTTTTTCGAGATTTAAAACATAAAATGGAAAACCGAGACTCTCCGCCACACGCCGTGCGTCATAGACATCATCCAGCGAACAGCACCGGCTTGGCAGCGGATCGCCGTTCTCATCCACACTGATACCGCGCCGCTGATTCCAAAGCTGCATCGTAAAACCGACCAGCTCATGCCCCTGGTCCCGTAAAAGCGCAGCTGCCGCCGAACTATCAACACCGCCGCTCATTGCTACTGCTATCTTCATCACACTCCCAAAAGTAAGAGTATAGCGATTTGCAGACAGTATGGAAACAAACCGTCGGAAACACTGCCCCATGGCCAGCAAACTATGGATTTGCTGGAACGGATGGGTTGCCGGAGTAAATTTGGAAGTAAATGGATTTCGATGTGGCAACCCGCCACCGTACCATGATAAAATATTGCTGAAATGTGAGGTAATACTCTATGCCAATTTCAGAAATTCATACAAATACAATTGCCCGGCTTAATTTCCGACTTTCCTCCGAAGCTAAAGAAAAGATCGAACGTGCCGCCGTGGCGTCGGGTTTAACCGTAACAGATTTTGCCGTTCATTCGTTGATAAATACGGCTGAAGCGGTTTTAGAACGTCAGCACATGCGAAAACTCACAAACCGCGACCGCGATGTTTTTTTAGCGTTGCTGGATGCTGACGACGAGCCCAACGAGGCTTTGAAAAAGGCCTTTCAGGCTCATGGGGACTTGATCGTTAAATGACCCGGCCATTTACTATTACACCGCTAACGGCAAGTCATGACCGGGCGGCGTTTGATTGCGGCGAAGAGAGCCTTAACGATTTTCTAAAACGCTTTGCCAGACAGAATGATGAGAAGGGTCTAGGCCGCACGTATGTCGCCGTTAAGCCCGACGAGTCGCGTATTTATGGCTATTACACTCTATCAAGCGGAGCCTTGAGTTTTGATACCCTACCCGAAAATTTGCCGCGTTACCCAATTCCCGTAGTGCATCTGGCCAGACTGGCCGTTGATGAGTCGGCCAAAGGAAACAGGCTAGGATCTGCCTTGTTGGCCGATGCGCTGAAACGCTCCGTAAGCATTGCGGAGCAATTAGGCATTTATGCAGTTGAAGTTTATGCTTTGACCGAAAGCGCACGGGAATTTTACCTAAAATTTGGCTTTGCCGAATTGTTGGACGATAAATTGCACCTTTATTTGACAATCAAAAAAATCCGAAAACTTTTGAACTAAATTGGGTGAAAAATTTGTCACATGCCGCAGGCGCTCGGACTCGCTCAAGACACGAATCCGACTTGGAAAAAAGGCGGTGTCAATTTACATTACCATCGTCCTTTTTTTCTTACTGGTTTTCGCACTTCCTAGTGCGTCCAATTGAAAAACCGGGCTTTTTCTTCTATTGCTTCCTTGGTGGAACTGGGCATATAAAATCTCTGCTGAGTTTCAAAAAAGAACGGCAGACGTTTTGTTTTACTGCCGAGTTCATTCATTGTGGCGGCATCGTAAACACGACCGTTGATCATTGTGTGCGTTACAAACTCGCTGCGTCGCAGATCTTTCAAAACATCGCCATCAATAATTACCAGATCGGCGAGTTTTCCGACCTCGATACTGCCGATGTCTTTATCCATGCCAAGGTGCGTCGCACCCCCAATCGTTCCGTTGCGAATTGCTTCCCAGGGTGTAAATCCGCCCTGTTCCATGATCCAGAGTTCCCAGTGCGACCCTAAACCCTCGCGTTGACCGTGAGCACCGATATGAACGCTAACGCCTTTGTCGCTTAAGGTTTTCGCGTACCGGGCAACGTCAATATGATTATATTGATCGTCCGGAGCTTTTGGTCTCCGAATTGAACGAGAGGCGAGAATTTCGGCCGGTGTGTAACGCAGCAAGCGTTCGTTTTTCCAAACATCAGTGCGGTCATAAAAATACTCTTCGCCCATCAGGCCGCCATATGCGACAACAAAAGTTGGCGTATATCCGAATTTTGTTGATGCCCAGAGTGTGGTCAGGTCTTTGTAGCCTGTGGCGATCGGAAGCGAATGTTCAAGACCCGTGTGCCCGTCGACCATCATCGTTAAATTTTGATGGAGTTTCCCGCCGCCTTCGGGAACGACCATCATTTTTAATTCATTTGCCGCCGCAATTACCTGCTGACGCTGAGATCGTGCGGGCTGATTGTAACTTTTTACAGAAATCGCTCCCGTATCCTTCATTCGCTGGAGGTGAAACAGAGCGTCTTCGTAATTGTTAATAATAGCTTTTGATCCGACAGATTCCGCACCGTAGAGAATCCTGCCGGTTGAGAAAATTCGCGGGGTGACAATGCGACCCGCACGCTGCATTTCAGCGGCTGAAAAGATTTCGGAAGTGTCATTAGATGGATCGTGGATCGTCGTAACACCGAAAGCAATATTGGAATACTGGCTCCAATTTTGGTTCGGGATGATCTGATTTCTTCCCTGTGCACCGTGTGCGTGCGTGTCTATCAAACCCGGAATTATCGTTTTGCCTTTTGTGTCGATTACCAAAGCTTCCTTTGGAATATTGACCGCACCGGCTTTGCCAACCTGGACGATTCTGTTGTCTTTTATCAGCACAACGCCGTTTTCGATAACTTCCTGAGTGTTTTTGGCATCTCGCATCGTGACAACCTTGCCGCCGACCAAAGCCTTGTAACCAGTCGGTTTGTCCGCCGTTTGAGCAAACGAGAGATTTACTCCCTCAGTAACGGGTTCGGGCAATTTTTCCGGTGAGCCAAGCACAAAGTCGAAAGCGTCTCTCAATTCGCGCTCGTAATAGATAGGACCGTGCGACCAGCTTACAGATTGATTATCGGCATGCCAGATCAAACCTTCGCCGGCGCGTTTTGAGAGCTGTTTGACCTGTACGGCTTCTGCTTTAGGACCGACGTCAATGCGCTTTCCGGTTTCGAGAAAAGGCATTGCATAAGCATTGTATTGGTACGTGAATGCAACCCATTTTTTATCAGGCGACAGACGAAATTCTGTAACTTTGTCGGCTCCGTACAGATGCTCGCGCTGGTCTTTGCCGTCCAGATTTACGCTGAGCAATTGTTGTTCGGGATAGTCAGTTTTAGGAACCGAATCGGTAAAGTAAACACGCGAATTGTCTCCGGCAAAATGCGGCTTTGAACCGGATTTTGAAACGCGCCTATGTTCATTGGTTTTAAGATCGGCCACGTAAATTCCCGAATCGATCGAATATCTGGGGTCAAGCAAAAATCCGCCGTCAAACTTGCGGTAAGCTATCATTTTACCGTCGGTCGAAAAAGCTGTTTCTATATACCGCCCCGGCACCTTGCTGACTACTTTGCCTTCATCGCCGCCTTTTGAGTCTATGACCCTGATCGTTCCCAGGTCCTGATCATGCCAGGTCGTGTAGACAATGGATTTTCCGTCCACCGAATAACTCGGATAATACTCGTCGTGTCTATTCTGTTTCGTGAGCCGTTCTATCTTGCCCGATGACGGATCTTTTACATAGAGTTTCCCGAGTGCCTGAAAGAGAATCGATTTTTTATCAGGCGATTTTTGAGCCCAGCGAACCATTTTGACGTTAAAATTATCGGGAGCGACATCTACCGGAAAACGCAGCGCATCGTTATATTTCAAGTTTGCTTTGACGCGAACCGGAATCGGCTTTACCGAATTGTTGCCGAGAGATAATTGATGAAACTTGCCGCCCGTCCAAAACACGATATTCTTCGAATCTGGTGTCCAGTCAAAATACGCGTAATAGCCTTCTGAGCCGAAACCTTCCTGCATATCTCTTTCCATATCGAGATAGACGGGTTTTTCAAGTCCCGTTTCCAGGTCTTTGATATACAAAGCGGTCTTGTTCAGAATTCTGCGAATAAACGCAACGTATTTGCCGTCCGGCGAAGGCGTGGCAACGATCGCACCGCCGACTCCGCTGATAAACCGCTCTTCCTTACCGTCTTCGAGCTCGTAACGCATGATCGCAAAAATTGACTTGAGCGGATCGCGGTTGTAATCAAAAGTAGTGCCGGGCGTAGTATCTTCGGTGAAATAGATATATTTTCCATCGGGCGAAAATGCCGGGTCGGCAATATTCTTTTGCTCTTTTTTGCCGCCCTTGCGTTTTTTGATCTCCAAACCTGAACCGCCCGAACGATGATAAACCCAGATCTCGCCCGCCGGAATACTGCGGCTCGACATAATGCCTTTCATGGCCGCGATATACTGCCCGTCGGGGCTCCAATCGGGACTGTGAATCAAATTCTGTTTTTCTTTGCTGACCTGCTTGAGATTCTTGCCGTCAATATCCATTACCCAAAGATTGGAAACACCGTCGCGGTCGGATATAAACGCGATATGCTTGCCGTCGGGACTGATCGCCGGCTGAATGTTCCACGCAAAATCCTGCGTCAGAGGCTTTGCGTCGCCGCCGGCAATGTCAACAATATAAAGATCGCCGAGCATGTCAAAAACAAACTTTTTGCCGTCCGGCGTTACAGCCAGACTTGCCCAGGTTGTTTCGTCCGTATCTATCGAAACACTCGAGAGTTTGAAAGGCGGGTTCAAAACATCCCATTTCTTTTCTTTCTCATCTTTTTTCGCCGCGTCCTGAGCAATCCCTAAGGGAGCAAGACTGAGCAAAACGATCAAGAGTGCACAAACGTAGTTTTGGATAGCTTTTATGTTCATATTCATGTGTTCTCAAACGAGTATTCGTTTCTGATTTGGGTATCTGTGTGAATTAATCAATATTAAGGCAGGTAGATAGGTTTGCCAAGACTGGTCGGGAACTATGTTCAAAGTTTATCCGTGGGCCGCTTGTGCGAATTGCGTCACATTTATTCGCTGTGATATATTCAAAAAATTATGAAATCGGCCCCCGCTAAGTAAACCTCAAGATCAATGCCCGTTCGGGCGGAACCCTTCCGCTCATTCGTGCGTCCTCAGCACCTCTGTGTGCGTGTTCTTTTTTTCGTATACTAAAATTTTTTATGTCTATTAATTCGGAGACTCCGTCAGAGGAGGCGGTCGATAATTCATTTTGGGCGGTGGTGCGCGAGTCGTTTGTCGGTTCAAAGCGGGACTTTACACAAGGGTCGATACTTGTGGCGCTTATCATTCTCGCCATACCGATGATCCTTGAGATGTCGATGGAGGCCCTGTTTGCCATCATCGATACTTTTTTTGTTGCCAAACTCGGGGCCGAGGCGATCGCGGTTGTCGGTTTAACCGAATCGGTTCTTGTCCTAGTCTATGCCGTCGCAATCGGATTGAGCATCGGTGCTACGGCGACAGTTGCACGCCGGACGGGCGAAAAAGATATGGACGGTGCCGCCCGCAGCGCGGCTCATATTATCTATCTCGGTGTGATCGTGTCGTTGTTGATGGGTGCGTTTGGGGTTATATTCGCACCCGATATCCTTCGATTACTTGGTGCCGAGCAAAGCGTTATCGAACTCGGAACTCCCTTTGCCCGCATCATGTACGGCACGAACGGCGTGATCGTTTTTCTGTTTTTGTTGAATGCGATCTTTCGCGGTGCCGGCGATGCGGCGATCGCGCTGCGTGTGCTGATAATCGCAAACGGGCTGAATATCATTTTGGATCCGTTGTTTATCTTTGGCATCGCGTTTTTTCCGGAACTCGGAGTAACTGGCGCCGCGGTAGCAACAGTAATCGGCCGCGGCACCGGCGTCGCCTATGCCGCCTGGGCTTTGTTTGCCCGCAGCAACGGCGGACGGATCGAGATCCGGCGGCAGCACTGGAAATTTGATCCAAAGCTGCTGTGGAGTCTGGTCCGGCTTTCATCGACTGCGATACTGCAGTTTGTCATAGCAACCGCGAGCTGGACCGGTCTGGTCATTATCATTGCCGGTTTTGGAACAGTCGCGGTTGCCGGTTATCAGATCGGTTTGCGGGTTATCGTTTTTGTAATTCTTCCCGCGGTCGGTCTGGCAAATGCCGCGGCGACGCTGGTTGGCCAAAACCTTGGTGCCGGAAAACCCGACCGCGCCGAGCGTTCCGTCTGGCTGGCCGGCGGAATTAATGCGGCTTTGCTGGGTCTGGCAGGTCTGTTTTTTGTGATATTCCCGGATATTGTGATCAGCCTTTTCACAACCGATCCGGAGGTTGCGGCGTTTGGCCGCGATTGCCTCAGGATCGTCGGTTATGGCTATGCGTTTTACGGACTCGGAATGGTCATGGAAAGTTCGTTCAACGGAGCCGGCGACACGGTGACACCA
>JBGTCS010000448.1:0-2678 GCA_041748715.1 Pyrinomonadaceae bacterium
CCAAAATGAAGCGAAAAGAACCCAAAAAACTACACTTAATCCGGCTTTCTGTTGAAAATGAGCGATCAATAAAAATACTTTGACACAATCGGCTCACCGGGCCAGGCGAGAACCACCCGCCACCATCCGCCCCAGAGATCGTCTATTTGTCTGTCGACGCCGAAAGCAAATGTTTTGACACGGGCTCGTAAGCAAGGGCGTATCGCGCAGCTCGGAGGTCACGCCTCCCCCCCAAACCTGACTCGGATGTATCGCCCTTGCTAACGCGCGGGCTTGCGCATCCGGACTGGCGATTAAAGTCGAGCACCGGGGGTTTTATTTCCGAGTTCGGCGAGTGCATCGCCATCTTCCTCCAGCGCCAGAGCGTCGATAGGTTTGCGGCCAATACGACCGCCAACCCCCCTTAAAACACCATTAGTTTGATAATTCGAAGTATTGTCATATATTAACTAGACCCATGAGTTTAATATCTTTATCTCGATCTCCGTTCAAATTAAAGCGTGTTTTTTCGACATTGGTCAGATTGCAGATCGTGTTGCTGATCGCTTCGTTTTTTTGCCTGGGTGTTTCCGGCAGCGAACCCCAATACGGGGGCACCGTGGTTGTCGCGGTAAATGCAGATCCGGGCGGGTTGAACCCCGCGATCACGACGCAGGGCGGCGTTCATTTGATATGCGGAACTATTTTCAGTGGTCTCGTTGCACAGGATTTTGATCTAAATCCGGTCCCCGATCTGGCCGAGCGTTGGGACGTAAGCTCGGATGGCCGACTTTACACATTTTATCTAGCGCCGAATGCGGTTTTTCACGACGGCGTGCCGGTTACGTCTGAGGATGTCCGCTACACGTTCCAGGAAATGCTGCTGAAATATCATTCGCGGGCGCGGGCCTCCATCGGAGACAATCTTTTACGGATAGAAACTCCGGACGCCCACACAGTTGTCTTCGAATTCGCACGTCCCTACGCCGCCTTTCTTCAGCTCGTCGATGTAACGAATTTCCCGGTAATGCCGAAACATCTTTTCGAAGGCAAAGATCCGCTGACAAGCGAATATAATGTCAAACCCATCGGCAGCGGGCCATTTAAATTTGAACAATGGGCCAAGGGCGACCGGATCGATCTGGTAAGAAATGAAAACTACTTTAAGACCGGAAAGCCGTATCTCGACCGTATCGTCTATAAAGTGACGCCGAGCGCGGCGTCGGCGGCAATCGCGTTTGAAAACGGCGAGAGTGATTATTTTATGAACCCGACGCCGCTCGATGTTGATCGACTTGTAAAATTGCCAAACGTAACCGTGACGGAAAAAGGCCGCGAAGGATATGCAACGGTCGAGACCGTCGTCCTCAATACGACACGCGGCCCTTTAACAGACGTTCGCGTCCGCCGGGCGATGGCATACGCGATCGACAAAAAATATATCGTAGATAAGGTGGCATTCGGCCGGGCGAGCGCAGCCACGGGCCCCATCGCGAGTTCGTTGAAATGGGCCTACAATCCAAATGTCGAGCGGTATGAACATGACCTTGCTCTTGCAGATCAAATGCTCGACGATGCCGGTTACAAACGTGGTGCCGACGGAACGCGGTTTCATCTGAAATTCGTTTACCCGCAGAGTTATGCAAAGGTGGTCGAGGTATTACGTGATCAACTGCGAAAGGCCGGTATTGAGATCGATCTTCAGTTGTTAGAATTCAGCGCGGCGGTCGACACGGTATATATCAAAAAAGACTTTGATATGGGATTTGCGTCGTTCGAAAACGGCCCTGATCCCGACATCGGTGTAAAGCGAACCGTTATCTCTACAAACATCGGCCCGATCCCGTTTTCAAACGGCGCAGGTTACAACAATCCGAGAGTGGACGAACTATTCACACTCGCCGCATCCGAAATAGACCGCGAAAAGCGCTCCGCATATTACTTTGAGGCACAGGACATTGTCGTCAAAGACGTCCCGTATCTGTGGATCTACGAACCGCACTCGGCGTCCGCCTACAAAAGCGATCTCCAGGATATGTACAAATGGAGTGCAAAGGGCAACATTTATTTCGCCCAGGACGCCTGGTGGTCAAATGGCAACGGTGCGGGCGCAAGTTCGACATTTGCTAAATCCAGTCGCTTATTCTATTTTTTGCTGTTCGCCGGAGCGTTGATCTTGACCACGGTGATTGTCGTCCTGGCAAAACGCAGAAAGCGACTTCGGACCTACTAAACAGCGAGCGACTTCTCCCTCCGACCCCATTGACTTTCAACGAAGATCAGACCGACTTACCGAGAAATACGGAATGAGATTTGGGGTTGAGCGCGGAATTTAGAGCATCGCCGAGGATATTGAGCGCCAGCACGAGCAGGACCAATGCAACGCTCGGGAACACGACCATCCACCAACCGTCGCGGATGAAATGCTGTCCGTTATGAAGCATCGAGCCCCAGCTTATGCGATCCGCATCGCCGATGCCGATAAAATCGAGGGCAGCCTGCAGCAGAATAACGCCGCCGATGGTCAACGTCACTTGGGTAACTATCAGCGGGAACGCATTTGGCAGAATATGGACGAGCAAAACCCTCGACGGCGATGAACCAAGAGCCCGGGCTGCTTCAACAAATGGCCTTTCTTTAAGCGACATAACCTCTGCCCGGACCAGCCTCGCCATTGTCGTCCAGTAAGTTAGGCTGAG
>JBGTCS010000449.1:0-1860 GCA_041748715.1 Pyrinomonadaceae bacterium
AATTCGCCGCGCCCGATAGGTTTTGAAAATATCGAATAAACCGTGCGTTTCTCGATCTCCTTCCAGACGAGGCTGACGCCGACGAATATCGAGATAAATGTCCCGAATATCAGCATCGAACTGAGTCCCAGATTGACAATCACACGGGCCTCCTGTCCGGCTGTCAGTTCGCCGAGAAAAATCGCACTGGCCGTGATCAGCAGCACAAAGAGAATAAGATTGTAAAGGATACGATCGCGTACAGCCTCGCGAAATGCGTTTTTCGCAATGGTCAAGATCCGGGGCAGAAATCCTGTTCCTTTGTCGGGCATAGAAGTTTGGCTTTGGGGTAAAATATCGGCGACGGGTCGTTCCGTCAAATTAAATGAATTTTATCACAATCGCACGAGCAGGCGTCAAACGCATAAGATCTGCGAGTGCAGACTTTAACGGGCCGGGATAAAAAAAAGGACACACTCGTAAGAATGTGTCCTGACAAGATGCTGAAACTATTGGAAAGTTAGTTAGCTAAAGCAGGGGCTGCGCCAATGGTTGCTTCGGTAAAGTGTGTTGCCAAACTGGCCGCAGTTGCGTCTGCTTTGAGTACGCCGTCCGTAGCAACGCCGAATCGGCGGGTGCCCGTTGCGGTTACGCCGGTACCGGCCGTAGGGATGCTGGATGCCATGAACGATGCCGGAGCGATGTTCGTAAAGTCAGTTCTGGCGACATCGTACGCATAACCGCTTTTGGTGCCGCTAGCCAAGGTTGCATCGATCAGACCCGGGGTGCCTAGGGCTACCAGAGTGGGTGCATAATTTGCATTGCCATAGGTCGACGCATATGTAAACTGAGCACCATGCAATGTACGCATAGCTGAAATTGAGGAACCTTCGTTAGCTGAACGACGTGCAGCCAAGAGGTTGGGGATAGCGATCGCGGCAATGATGCCGATGATCACGACGACGATTAAAAGTTCGATAAGCGAGAAACCTTTTTGATTTTTCATGTCTAATTCACAATCTCCTAAGTATTTGAAAATCTTTTGTACCTTTCCCAGGTCACTTCTTTATTAACAAGCGGTGTGCCACAGGGGAATAGTCTGCAGTCTGGAGTCTTAAGTCTTGAATCAAAAGGGGCTTAGCGTCGTGAGCTAATTGGTCGTCTCGTAGCGAGTGGTACAAAGAGGCTTTGAAAATAACAGTTTTTGGTAATGGGGCGATGACAATAAATGTCAGAAGCAGGCTGGAGTCTGGAGTCGTGAGTCTTAGGTCGGGAGCAGGATTTGTTTTCAGAGTTTTGTCTTGTAACTTCTGTAACGACGTACTCAGATCAACCGAAGCAATTCGAAAAATGGAGAATTTCATGGCATCTTTTAGAAAATTTGAAGATATTTTAGCGTGGCAAAAGGCGAGGACTTTGACGAGGCTGGTTTATCCCAGATTACTCATTAAGATTTCTTTTCAATTCAAAATGCGGTGAAAGTCACTTGTTTGCCATGTTGCATGGCTTGAATCAATTCCTCGGCCCCGCTCAACGTCTTCCTCAGGCTCTGCGTCCCGCTCTGCGATCTCCGCGTTAAGCCAGTCTTGCGCACTATTCAACATGACCTCAACGCGGAGTTCGCTGAGGCGGACGCGGAGATCGCGGAGTTTCTCGTCAAATGCGAATTACGCCGTCAGACGTGTATGTTCTCTAGTTCGTAATTTGGGTTTATCAGGAAACCACATGCGGCGATTTTTCAACCCAAATTACGCATTAGGAATTTTGCCCGCGAATTACGCGAAAAGACGCGAAAAAGAAACCGGCTTTGCATAATTCACTTAGCAAAACTTCAGAAGAATTTCTTTTATTCGGGTTCATTCGCGTGATTCGCGGGCAAAA
>JBGTCS010000450.1:0-1850 GCA_041748715.1 Pyrinomonadaceae bacterium
TTTATGGGCTAAACCAATATGAAAAGTCTGATCATAAGATTACTGATTACCTCATTAGCTCTTCTGGCCTTGACTGGGCATTTGGTCGGCACGGTCACAGTCGGATGGGAAGGGTTAGTGCTTTTATTGCTCGCCTTTTTACCATGGCTATCCGAATTTATCGATAGTTTTAAGCTGGGCAAGGACAATTTCGAGATAAAAATGCGAGAGATTGAAAAAAAGGCCGACGCCGCGATGGACGCAAGTATCCGTGGGGTTGTCAGAAAACCGGTACTCCCAGACGGTCGCACTACAAAGACATTAGGTCAAGCTTCGTCACTACGCCGTGATAACGATCCAAATTTCGGAAAATTTGGCGGGAAAGCAGAGGCAAACGGGCGAAAACTTTCGGCGACAATAGAAAAGATTCCCGACGAAGATTTTTATCGTCGTGTCATACTCCGCGTCCAATCCATCGATCCCAAAAAACCTCTCGAGGGAAGTGTTAAATTTCATCTGCACAACACGTTCGCCACCCCGGTGTTCGATGAGAAAGTAGACAAGGACGGGATTGCCCAGACCAGCATCATCTCATACGGCGTCTTTACGGTAGGAGCTGAAGCAGACAACGGAGAGACTCGACTTGAACTTGACCTCGCGTCGTTGCGCAACCCTGGCGATAGTTTTTTTGACCGGTAGATAAATCCGCTAATAATAGGCGGGCATATTCTCCATCACATTGAGGGTTTGATTTTAGTTTTTGGTAGCGCTTTGAAGGTACCACACGACTTGATATGAACAAAAAAGATAATATCGACGAGACGCCGACAACCCCAGAGTTTGTTTCCCCAAAGAGGGCGGAGGACAATTCCTCAAGTTCTCGAAACACGGAACCAATCCCTCTGGCCAGGATTTTGACCGAGGAGTTTGAAGAAATCACGGGCAAAAAGATTGAGGCCCGACCAGAGCTCGAATGTACTCTCGACGGTAAACTTGAGGAAAATCCATCGCTCGAGACGATATTTAAGCAATTTCATGCAGAGAATCTGAAGGCTATATGTTTCTCCGGCGGGGGTATTCGGAGCGCGACGTTCGGACTTGGGGTCGCTCAAAAGCTCGCAGAGAGAGGACTCCTAGACAAATTTGATTACTTGTCGACGGTTTCAGGTGGCGGATATTTGGGTTCATGGCTATCCGCATGGATACGCCGTGAACGGGTAACTTCTATTTTTGAACGCGGGCTAGATGTTCGAAATATACCGCTTCCAGAGCGTTCTGCTTATCGGGAAAAACTGTCGGCCGAACGACATATCGCCGATCCTAGCGGTCAGTCTCGTGATACTGGCGTCAAAGCGGTGCAGGAACAGTTAAATTGTATTCGGAATAGGAGTTCTGAGTTTCCAACGCCTGAGGCTGATCCCGTGCGCCATCTGCGCGAGTACAGCAATTACATGAGCCCCCGCGTTGGCATGTTATCCGCCGACACCTGGACCCTGATCGGCATTTATCTTCGCAATCTATTGCTAAACTGGACCATTTTGGTTCCCCTTTTAGCAGGCGTACTGATACTTCCCCGAATCATATACGCGATAGTCCGAGCACCCTTGATCAACGGAACCTATGGTTTGGAAACCGTTCTCTTGGGTCTTATTTTCGGCAGCATTCCAATGGCTTTCATAATAGCTAAACTGCCCAGCAAGAACCCGGATCCCGAGAAAACCAGATTCAATACTGATGGCTGGGTTATGACCCTGGGAGTCATTCCCTTATTAGCTGTGGCATTCGCCGCCACGACACTTTGGGGATGGCACGTTAGAAATGACATGAGGTTCTTTGGCGAATTCGAGTTTATTGGTGGGATTATTTCTAAC
>JBGTCS010000451.1:0-2233 GCA_041748715.1 Pyrinomonadaceae bacterium
ACCTTGATTTGCCGCCTGCATGATACCCGGACCGCCACCCGTTATGATCTCAAAACCCGCCTCGCCCAACAGCCTCGCCGTCTCGCGGGCGGCGTGATACATCGGATCGTCAGGATCCGTGCGGGCCGAGCCAAATATCGAAACTCCGCGGGTGATCGTCGCTAACTCGTCAAAACCGTTGACAAATTCGCCCATAATGCGGAAGACGCGCCACGAGTCCGATGTTCGATATGGGTCCTCGGGTTCGGGCGAGCGGAGCAGTATCTCGTCATCGGTCAGTCGCCAATAACCGGGTTCGGTCTCCCGCACCTTTGCATCGGCCACTGTTTTTGGAACGTCGGCCTTTTTCTTTGAGGAATTGTCAGGCGAGTTTGCTTTTGTATCTGCCATAAATATTATTATTTTTGATCTGCTTCGATCATCGAGATGGTTAAGTCGGCGCCTAGATGCCCATTATGTTATAACGGCAATCGACGTGAATGGTTTCGCCGGTGATGCCGGTCGAGAGGTCGCTCACTAGAAAAAGTGCGGTATTGCCGACCTCGGCCACTGTGACATTGCGTTTTAACGGAGCTTTTTCACCGACATAACCCAGCAGCGAGCCCATTCCTTTTACACCGCGGGCCGAGAGCGTGTTGATCGGTCCCGCGCTGATAGCGTTTACGCGGATGTTGTTTTTACCCAAGTCGGCGGCGAGATAACGGGTCGACGCTTCGAGGGCCGCCTTTGCAACGCCCATGACGTTGTAATTTGACACTACCTTTTCGGCCCCGTAATAGCTCATCGTCACGATGCTTCCGCCGTCTGTCATGAGCGGCGAAGCGGCCAGAGCAACCTGTGTCAGCGAAAATGCGCTGATCTCTAGAGCGGTATTAAATGCTTCGCGGGTCGTTGTTACAAACTCGCCCTCGAGTGCCTCTTTTGGGGCGTAGGCGATCGAATGGATCAGGAAATCCAATTTGCCGTATTTGTTGCCGACTGCCTCGAATGCAGCGTCAACATCGGCCTGATTTGTCACATCGCAGGGCAGAACAAGCGACTCTGTGAGACCGCCAGCGAGTTTTTCGACATTACCTTTTAGACGTTCGCCCTGATATGTAAACGCCATCCAGGCTCCTTGTTCGCCGCATGCCGACGCACATGCCCAAGCGATCGATCGCTGATTCGCAACCCCAAATATCATTCCAACTTTGTCTTTAAGCATAATCTTTTTGGTGATGGGTGATGGGTAATCGGTGATGAGATTCTAATGGCTCCCATCCTTATCACCTATTACCCATGACCTATCACACTCACCCATTTACTCCGACACATAGACTTTCTGCAGCATTTCAAAATCCAGCATCCTAATATCGATGTCGACCGGGGTGTCGGTGAAACGCCGCGTTACCAACATGCCGCGAAGCTCGTCTTCCTGTTCGGCGGATAACTGGGTTACCAGCACGACCATAAGTCGCAGGCGAAGGCGGCTTTTCAATTCGGCCAGATTTGTTTTGGCGACCGTGATCTTTTTTAACATTGCCTCGATCTTTTCCTGCCGAATGTCCGGCACGACCAGGAATGAAACCTCGATACATGTGATCAGATCGCGATCGACCAGGATTGCGTCAAACGGCGTCCGGCCGATGCTGACATGACGCATCAGGGGCGAATTTTCTTCTTGCTGGATCTGCCGCAGAGCCAGGTCTTCGGCCACAATATACGCGGAAAGCAGATCCGCGAGCTGGTCTTCGCCAACATTTAGGGTTCGCGCAAGTTCGCGAACCTCAACATTGACGTTTTGCCGCTGCATCTCGGGCATGGCAGCATCCCAACGGATAAACTTTCGATCATCGATAGCGGCATTTCGGCGTCTATCGGCAAATTCGATCAGCAAAACTATCGCAAAGATCGCCGTTGCCGCCAGAAAGATCCCGGTCTGGATAAAATCCTGCAAACGGACCGATGTTACAACGCCCGCCAATAGGACGACAAATAACATCGCCGCTGCGGCCACAAGCGGATAATTTGGCTTTTGCCGCTCAAGCCGGGAAAGCGGATTATCAGATTTATTGTCCATCGGATGAAAGAGCGAATAGAAATATTACGCCGCCGAAGTCGCCTTTTCAAACGGGATTGCGTCAAAATGCGTCATATCCTTAAATGCCTTGAATCGCTCGTTTATCTCTGGATAATCAAGAGCATCTACGCGTTCGGTGCCAAATTTCTCGACATTGAATGACGCCATTACCGA
>JBGTCS010000452.1:0-2383 GCA_041748715.1 Pyrinomonadaceae bacterium
TGCTTCCAGTTCTTTAAAAGAGTTTGTGCGTAAACTATTACTCTGACTCTGGCGAAGCGGAACGTTACGTGAGTGGCACCTATTTCCGAGAAGAGCAGGCCAGGACAAAAACGTTCGCAAGCAACTCTCGGGTCCGGGAAGTTGCTCAGGATCGGATAAACAAGAACGTGAATCACGGGCCCGATAATCTGTTAGGCACCGACGCATTTCGCTCAAATCGCACAAAAATTATGTCAGTCACCCGCATCACCTCCGTTATCGTTTTACTATCAGTTTTTTCATATTCAGTTTTTGGCCAGTCTTCTCCAACTGAATCGCAAACGGATATGGAAAAAGCGCGTCTTGAATTGGAAAAAAAGGCTATCGGCTTACTTGAACAAATCGTCACCGACGTTTCCTCACTTAGATTCCCACTTAATCGCGCCCTGGTCATAACTTCGGCGGGAGATTTGATGTGGAAGCGCGAGGAAAAACGAGCGCGTCAGCTTTTCAGGTTGGCGGCGGAAGAAATTATTCAAGCCAATAATTTGCCCGCTGATCCTGCGGCAGACCTTCTTACCGCCTTTACAGCGAACAACACTAGACCACGTAAAGAATTTTTGATGACCGTCGCTAAACACGACGCCGAACTAGCTCTCGAATTACTTTACCCGACGCGCCCGGCGAACGTCACTGCGGCTCTGACAGACCGGACTGATACGGAAATGTCCGCAACCGGGACGCGGAAACCCGAGCCAGCCACTGCTGCCGTGATAGTTGGTAGTCTTGATAAACTTCTCGCTAGGGACGAACTTCAAATGGAACAAAGTTTCTCGGCCCAAGCCGCGGACAAAGACCCGAAATTCGCCGCAAGACTGTTTCGAGAAAGTCTTGCCAAAACCGGCCTGACAAGTTCGATCTTTCAAACCATTGAGAAAATTAACCAGAAAGACAGTGAACTGGCCAATGACTTGGTCAAGGAGGTCGCTCAGAAATTTCTCAGCAGCGATCTTGCCAAGAAGGAAACCGAAAGGAGCGTCTTGACGAGCTTCTTGCAAAAATTTTATCTGGACCCATCCAAGGGGCCAGAGAAATCCGGGGACAGATCAAAACTCGGCAAAGAGTCGGCCAAAACGATTAAAATTGAAGATAAGCTTGCCAGAGATTTAGCCAATAAAATGGCCGACTATCTTCTGCAGATTGACACGGGCAGGTCTTCGACGGTTGGAGCGGATAGTTATGTTCAGTTTCTTCAGGCGACTCCACTTTTAGAAAAAATCATTCCTGACCGAGCTGCTTTGATCAAACAGAAACAAAACGCGTTGAAAAGGGCTGCGCCTGAGAGTGTTAGTAGGATGTTTAACGAAGATGATTTCAATCCGGATGTTAATAGTACTCCAGAAAAAATGATCGCGAATGCAGCAAACGGAATGTTCTCTTATATCCGTGAGGCGAGATATAGAAGCGGGATTGATGAAGCGGTGAAGAGTGGCAGCGTGGCGAGGGCACGGGAGGCATTGAATCAAGCTCCTCCGGGCATGGAACGCGACGACGCGATTACTTATCTCGATTCAAAGGTTGTTGAAATAAAGATCAAGGGCGGCCATACCGAAGAAGCCCGAAAACTGATCAGCCAGCTTTCATCGAACAAAGAAAAGATTGAACTCACCGTACAGCTTGCCAAGGAGTTTCAGGCCAAAAACACCAAAGAAGATAAGGAATTTGCACTCAAATTGATGGATGAAGCGCGTGGGCTGACGGACGATCTGCCGCAGGACGAAGACGGGGTTCACGACTATCTGCGGGTGGCTAGCGGGTACGCTTATGTTGATCCGAACACCGCATTTTCGATGCTGGACGCTTTTGCCACGCAAGCAAGCGACATTGTTAGCGCTGCTGCTCTGCTTGCGAAATATGACAAAAAGAACACAGCTTTCAAAAACGGCGAACTGATCTTATCCGGCGGGTTGCCACGCATCGGCACCAGTGTTCTTCAATATGGTAAAGAATTAGGTTTGCTTGCCAAGGCCGACATTGACCGTCTGCGAGCAGTCATCGACCGGTTCCAACGCGAAGATGCTCGGCTCCTTCTAAAACTCTATATGGCGCTAGCGGTCTTCAATGAGAAAATTGGTCTGGCAGGCGGTCGAACGAGGTTGCCGTAAGGGAATATGACAATTTCGTCTGAAAAGTAAGACCCAGGATTGGCAGCGGGCTAGTGCCGGCCGCGCGTGTAAATGCAAAAGTAGCATCTTGTCCCGCTCCAGTATTTGCAGTGAGGTTCCACGGTGCGAGAGCGAACTCAGTGCCAAATCGATTCTCGATCGCATTCACAGCCAGTACAAATTACCTTTTATTTCAGAACTCCTCGAATTTTTCCGAGAAACTCTAACCGATAATCACG
>JBGTCS010000453.1:0-3673 GCA_041748715.1 Pyrinomonadaceae bacterium
GTGAAATTGAGAACGGAAAATGGACAATTGATAATGTCCGAAATCTCGCAAACTCAACTTTCAATTATCAATTCTCAATTAATCGCGTCCGTACGGCAGCATTTTCTCGACGCGCTTTTGGTCTCCTTCGGACACCAGGCAGTCAATATCGAGATTGCGTTTACGTTTGCTCGTTTTCTTGGTCAAAATATGACGAGCATGGCTGTGGCCGCGTTTGAATTTGCCCGACGCTGTCGAGCGAAAACGCTTTGCTGCGCCTTTGTGTGTTTTTAACTTTGGCATTTTCTCTGTCTCCTATAAATCTCTGACACTATTGTCGTATCCTAAAAAATTTCGTCGTCGTCTTTTGGCTCCGGCTTTGCTTTTGCGGGAGCTTTCTTCGCCGTTTTGGGAGCGGCCTTTGGCTTCTCGGCCTTTTCAACCTCATCGGCCTCAGGCTTCTCAGCCTTTTTAGCTGCGGCTGGCTCGGCAGCCTTTTTCTCAACCGCAACCTTAGATTTCTTTGGCACAAAGATGGTAAACATCTGATAGCCTTCCATCTTAGGATAAATCTCGACATCAGCGAGATCCGCCAGATCAACGGTCAATTTCTTCAGGATCTTAGATCCCAGTTCGCGGTGCGTCATTTCGCGTCCGCGAAAAGCAATTGTCGCCCGTACTTTGTCACCGCCGGAAAGCCAGCCGCGAGCCCGTTCCATGCGGTAGTCAAAATCATGATCGTCCGTGCCGGGGCGAAACTTGATTTCTTTAACCTCGACAGTGACCTGTTTTTTCTTCGCTTCGTGAGCCTTTTTCTTTTGCTCGTATAGAAACTTACCGTAATCGATTAGTTTGCAAACCGGTGGTTTTGCGTTTGGAGCGATTTCAACGAGGTCGATGCCCCGGTTTCTCGCTTCCTGGATCGCGTCGCGCGTGTCCATGACGCCCATAGTTTCACCATCTTCGGTTACGACCCGTACCGACGGAACTCTGATCCGCTCGTTTGTACGGTGCTGCGGCTCACGAAACCGCGGCTTAAATCTATTTCCACCAAATCTTCTTGCGATATAGGCCTCCTACAAAACTCAACGATCTTAGAGACTTCGCTGCTCTTTTTGCAGCGCGATCATCCCTTTGAACTCTTCCAACGACATTGCTCCGATGTCACCCTGTCTGCGTTCGCGAACGGCAATCTGGTTATTTTCCAACTCTTGGTCGCCCAAAATTAACATATACGGGATCTTTTGCATTTGAGCATCTCGTATTTTAGCCCCGATTTTATCAGATTTAGTATTCGATTCAACGCGGAAACCCGAGTTTCTCAATTCAGCCGCGATTTTATCGGCATATTCGTTGATTCGATCTGTGATCGGCAGCACCGTAACTTGAACCGGAGCAAGCCAAAGCGGGAACGCCCCCGCATAATGTTCGATCAAAACTCCAAAAAATCGCTCGATCGAACCGAACAACGCCCGGTGGATCATAAATGGGCGATGTTTCAAATTGTCGTCACCTGTGTATTCCAGCTCAAAGCGTTCGGGTAAATTAAAATCCAGTTGAATTGTTCCAAGCTGCCAGACGCGGCCGATGGCATCCTCGATCTTGATATCGATCTTTGGCCCGTAAAATGCCGCCTCGCCTTCGATTCGTTCGTAAGAGATCTCTCGCTCTTTCAAAGCACTGGCAAGCTGTTCCTCGGCCTGGATCCAATCTTCATCCGAACCTAAATAACCTTTATTCTCCGCTCCGCCCCGAACAGAAAGTTCGAATTTTACTTTCTCAAAGCCGTAGGTTTCAAAAACCTTGATTGCAAAATCAAGACAATCCGCAACTTCCGCATGAACCTGATCGGGCCGAACAAAAAGATGTGCGTCGTCAACCGAAAATCCGCGTACCCGCATCAATCCGTGAAGCGTACCCGAAAGTTCGGCCCGATAGACGGTTCCCATTTCCGAGTAACGCTGCGGCAGATCACGGTACGAACGCGGGCTGGATTTGTAGATCCCGATATGAAACGGGCAATTCATCGGCTTGAGGCGATATTCCTCATCTTCAATGCTCGTCGGAGCATACATTCCGTCGGCGTAATTCTCTTCGTGGCCGCTTGTCACCCAAAGCTGACGCTTGGCGATATGCGGCGTAAAAACAAAACTGTAGCCGCGGCGATCGAGCTCCTCTTTTAAGAGCCGCTCCATTTCCATCCGGACGATGCCGCCTTTCGGATGCCAAAGGATCAAGCCCTGACCGTATTCATCCGAAATTGAGAATAGATCAAGTTCTTTGCCAAGACGTCGATGATCACGTTTTTCAGCTTCCTCACGCTGTTTTACCCACGCGTCGAGTTCTTCCTGCTTTGCAAATGCGGTTCCGTAGACTCGCTGCATTTGCTGATTCTCGGCGTCGCCTTTCCAATAGGCACCCGAGAGTGCGAGAAGTTTAAATGCCTGTAATTTGCCGGTGTGCGGCACATGTGGCCCGAGACAAAAATCGATAAACGAGGAATTATCGATGTAATATACACTGGCCGTATCAGAAACCTTTTCGTCGATCAGCTCTCGCTTTAGCGGCTCTTCACGCTCGGCGAAAATATCAAGGATCTTTGCCTTTTCAATATCTTCGCGGCGATAAATTAAGTTCTGCTTGGCCATTGCCTTCATCTTTTTCTCGATGACAGGCAGATCTTCTTCGGTCAGATTTCGCGGGGCAATAACATCATAAAAATAGCCATAACGCGGGTCGTCCATCAACGCGGGACCGATACCTAGCTTGGTTCCCGGAAAAAGCTCCAAAACCGCAGCGGCCAACAAATGAGCCGTCGAATGGCGGATAACCTCAAGCCCATCACGCGTGTCAGTAGTGATCGGTTCGATCGAGATGACCTCGTCGGTCGCGGCAAGCTGTTTGTTAAGATCGACTTCCTCGCCGTTGACCTTGGCGGCAAGCGAACGCTTGAGCACATCGCGGTCGAGTGCTTTGAGCGCATCGATCACCGTCGCGGGCGCAGGAATTGTCCGCTGGTTATCGCCGTATTTTACGTTCAGTTCATTCATAACTTTGTTAACCATGATGCAGAAGCTCGCGCGTACGCAAGGGCGTTACATCCAACTTGAGTGACAAGCCCTTGCTTACGCGCAGGCTAGTACAACCTTTCCGCCGCTCAAACTAGATCACTGATTAACAATTCCTACTACTAAAATAGATTTGATCCGATAAAAGCGACTTTGCCTTGCAGAATCCGAAGAAACTGCGATTGTCACGCCATTAGAAGCGTGTCGTAGTAGTTATAAAAGCAACAAAGTTCTTCGTAAGCATCTTATCGGAATGTCGAATTACGAATATCGAATGGTGAATGGCAAGTATTCTGCATTCGCCATTCTATATTCATCATTTCAAAAAATGGTAGTCTCTAGCAGACTCGAACTGCTGGCCCCTACCTTGTCAAGGTAATGCTCTACCAACTGAGCTAAGAGACTATACCAGTCGCACTTCCAAGAGAAAAGCGAACATCAAGAATGCCAAAGCTGTGGAATAGTGTCAAGGCAGATTATGAATAGTGTTAGAACTCTATGAGAATGTCCTAGATTGAACTCAATAGAAATGTCCCAGTGGATTGAAGATTGATCATCCGAAAGAAGGAGGTGATCAATGGGAAAAATGGGGGCAATACTAATGAGTGGAAAAGAGAGGGATTCGC
>JBGTCS010000454.1:0-14583 GCA_041748715.1 Pyrinomonadaceae bacterium
CGGGCGACCGGTGTCAAAGGGACCGGTTCAGATTATGCGTTTGTCTTTGCATTGATCGGAATACTCGTCCTTTTACTGCTGGCGACCATACTCATCAGCGTTTATATTATCGGGAGTATCTTTTGGGAGATCTTTACCGGGAATATATAACATCCGCAAAAACGCCGCTCTTGTCGAAATTGGAGCCGAATCTCCAGATTTTAACGGGTACTGGGATATATTTAGATCGCTATTCATTTCCAGAATTGAGGCATATATGTTGGCTGTCCCGGAGGGACTTTACGTTAATAGCATGTCGAAGTGGATCAACTACTGTTCTTTCAAGACGTCGAATAATTCTTCGTTGTCCGGTTGATCACCAAGCTCGTGAATATCGACGTAAGCCACCTTGCCCTTCTTGTCCACGATGAATAGCGCTCGTTCTGAAATACCGGCGGACTCGCGATAAACCCCGTAGCCTTTTGCTGTTTCGGCCTTGGGGTGAAAATCGGAGAGCAGGTCATACGAAATGCCGCCCAGCGATTTCGCCCACGCAACGTGACTGGGAATACTGTCGACTGAAATACCCAGAACCTGGGCATCATAGCCTGCAAAACGGTCTTTATCCGATTCGTAGGCCGACATCTGCGCCGTTCAGACGCCTGTCCAGTCGAGAGCGTAAAACGCGATTACGACATTTTGCTTTCCTCTAAAGTCCGACAGCCGCACCTTCTTGTCTTTATCCAAATGACTAGGCAATTCAAAGTCCGGAGCATCATCTCCAACTTGCAACATATATAATTTCTCTCCTTACAATTATCACTGCGGCCATAAAATGGCCTATATCAAGGATATAGCCTTAGCCCTATGGTTTCAACCGGCCGTCTTATCTTGCAAGCCGGAGACCTATCCATCCGGCAAACCATAATTTACCAGGCACTATGCTTTTAACCCGGAATCGTCATTAGCGTAAATTCTCCGATTCCGTGCGCAAGCCCGCGCGTAAGCAAGGGCGTATCGCGCAGCTCGGAGGTCACGCATCCCCCCAAAACCTGACTCGGATGTATCGCCCTTGCTAACGCGCGGGCTTGTGCATTGGGCTCCAATCTCAAAAACGCCCAACGCCGAATCTGGGTTTAAACGGTAACAAAAAAAGGCGGGTTGGGTCCCGCCTTTCGGAAAAGAGAAAATGGAGTTAAATCTACGGGTTCGGTTTTTCGATAACGCTGGCTGGTGGGGGTTTTGTGGTCAAACGAACTAACTTTGGAGCAGTACCAGCTTTCACTAGCTCGCTCTCGGTTTGGCTTTTGATGGTGTAGACAGATGGAGTTTCTGTGATGACCCTGTAGCCCGTTGGCAGGCTAAAAAGACTGGGATCGGGTTCCGTGCGGACGATATTTGTCAGCCGATACGTCTGTTCGCCAAAACGCGGATCCGTCTGTTTCGACATGACCACGAGTTGCAGTTCCTTTGAATACCAGGTTTCGTAAACGCTCTCGATCGGCCGCTCGTTGCCGATGGCCCCGGCGGGGACCGTCGTAATTGTCCGCGTACCTTCGGCTTCAACGCCTTCGATATTTTGCAGGCCCAATTTCTCTATCTTTGTTTCATATTTGGATTGCCCACCGGGGGAACTTGCTAACGTAGTTGCATACAACCCCGACGCGACAATTGAAGGTGCCATGACGCTTGTCGGTGCTTGTGCTCTTGAGATGGCAGCAAGTTCGCTTTTCAATTTTGCGGCTGCGGCGACGCCATCGGTTTCCGCAGTTGGTGAAGCCGTCTTATATTGCGACCTCAATTTTTCGGCTGTCTCGATCTTTTCATAATGCTCAGTAAGTTGCGGTGGGGTAGACAATTTATGCTCGATGCTGGCCTTTAAGAGAGCCTGAGAGGCGGTTTTGAGATTAGAATCGAGCTGATATCGGTATCCGACAACAGGATCGATGATGGTAGTGAACGGCGAGTATGAAAAATATGTGCCATATAATCCGCCCGATCCGCTCTGGTTTTCACGGCGAAAACGACCTTCGCTATTCCGGTAAAGTTTACCGGTCGAACTGCGGACGATCCGGTTGCCGTCCAGCAGGGTCTGAACACTTTCGCTGACCGCATCCGCCGAAAAGGGCGAATTCTTAACAATCTTTTCCGAAGTCAATACAGAAAAACCCGAAACCGACGGTGACTGCTGTCCGTATGCCGACGCAACAGAGACGGCCAAGGTCAATAAACAAATAACTACCTTCATCTTATTCTCCTAATTTACAAAAGATCTTTAATCGACGAGCCTAATCGCCCGTGTCGAACCGTCTGTACCTATCAACAGATCGGCGGTCACTTTCTCGGGACCGTTCTCGAGCGGAATATTGGCACCGAGAGCAAAAAGCGACGAACGAGACATCTCGACACGGATTATCTGATGACCGCCATCGGTCATGTCCGTGATTTGGCCGGGTAACGCGATCGAGTAAAACTCGCGTTCGGGTAAATTGCCTGCGACGATCTCGATGTTTGGGCCCGGTTTTTTAACCGGTCGGGTGATGGGCTTATCACCCGGGGTTTTATTATATGAAGCACGGCCCGCCGAAAGTTTACCAACAAACGGTTGAGGAGGAACCTCGGGCCGTGCAGCTTCCGGCACGGCAACCGGAATCCGAATTTCTGCTGCTACATCCAATTCATTTGCCGAATTTAGCAATACCGTAGCGGTCAACCCCGCAATAACTATCACTGCCGCGCCGGCAAATACTGTCCAATTCCGGCGAAAATGAGAAATGCCTGCCGGTCGTGGCGTGGGCATGGCTGCATGATCCGCGATCCTTTTTGTGACAGCGGCGAACATGTGCCGCGATGCGATGATCCGCTCGAGTTCGTCTGCCGGCAAATTGTCGCCTTCGAATAGTTTCCTGCCGATGGCGTCGAGCGTTTTGTTGTCCAATTTACGTTTCTTCATCTCTCAATAAAAATGACGGCCCTTGCCCGTGACCGGTTACAGATACTTTCGCAAAACCTTTCGAACGGCCCCGCGGGCACGCCACGCCCTTACCTTTACCTTTGATTGTGACCAGCCAAATATCGCGGCGATATCAGCAACGCTCAGCTCGTCTGAGTAGAGCATTTTGAGGAGGATTCGTTCTTCGTCGGGGATTTCGGCCAGCAATTTGTCCGTCAGATCCCGGTTCAAGAGCGACCGTTCGGCGTGAAGTGATGTATCGGCGGTTATTTCGAGCAAGGACGCGACCTCAACCTCCGACAGGTCGCAGTTAAGGCGTTCCGGCTTTCTTTTTTGATTTCGGAGCGTGTCAAAACAGGCGTTTGCCGTTATCCGCACAACCCAACTCGCAAAAGAACGGTCGTATTTGCCGCGGAATTTTCCCAGCTCGACAAAGACCTTGGCAAAGGCGATCTGAATTATTTCCTCGACCTCTTCGGGGCGTCGAAAATATCGGCTTGCGACGACCGCAACCAATTTTTTATGCCGGTCAAAGATCTGTTCAAAGGCCGTGCAGTCGCCCGCGAGTACAAGATCGACCAATTGATTATCCGTTCGCTCGGCAGCCAGCGCCCCGACGGTGAGATCGTCGTCCGCCAGAGGAATAAAAGTTTCGTTCTGCAATGCCGTTGGGTAACTGCTCATTTGGAATTACTTAGTGTAGTGACCGTCGAAATTGAAGACGCTGCCGGAAGACGCCCGGTTACACAATAATTATTTGCCGCATTGCACGACAAGCACAAATGGCTGCCGACCAACTAGTTAGAGCGATCGATCACAAGCTTTCGTCTGGCCTGAACGACAAGCCCCGGTCGCCGCGATGTAACCTCGATCTTTCGCTCGGCGATGCCGCGGGTCTCGATCACCGAAAGTTTTGGAGTGTAAGTGACGACATACGACGAATCGATCATGCGGGCGACCAGACCGGCCTTTTCGATCATCTCGTCGACATTCGATGGAACGACAAATTCACCGTTGGTGTTCTCGGCAAGTCTGTCGAGCTGTCCCTCGCTGGTTTCGAGATCGAGCTTTCTGGCCTTCATTTTCTTGATCAATGTGCGGTCGAGATTTATGGTTGGGCCGATCTTTGGCGCGGTGGCAGCATCGCGGGCCCCGTTTGGCAGCGTCGCGGCGATCTCGGGCGGCATCGCTCTAGGCGGCGGCGAATTTGAAAGACCTTTTGTCCGAGGCGCAATATCCGCTGCTTCTAAAGCCGTGTAACTCAAAACATGAACGCTAATGTCGGTCGATTGCAAACGCAAGAATGCATCGAACTTTTCGGACGCGCGACCGAGGCTATCGGTGCCGTCGGTAATGAGGACGAGATGTTTGTTTTCGATCGGATCTTTTTGAAGGAAATCTGTCGCCAGTTTCAGAGCGTCAACGAAAACCGATCTGCGGCCAAATTTTGTTCGTTTTATCGCCGCGAGCATCTGAGCCCTGTCACTCGTCCATTCGCCGATGATCTCGGCCTTGTCGCTGTATTGCAGTATCGAGACCGAATCGCCCGCCCTGAGCCCCTCGACGATGGCGCGGGCGACTTTTCGGGTTTGATCGAGCGATTTCACCGATCGCAGCTCGCCACCGGTGTCCATCACGATCAGCACATTCGCCGGCAGACGACGGACGCTTTCCGGCTGGTGAAGAATATTATTTTCTGTAATCACGAGGTCTTTTTCAGTCACGTCTCGAAAAAAATCGCCATTTTCGTCAAATGCGAGCACATTGAGCTTGATTTCTTCGGTCGCGATACGCAATGTGTCGTCATTTGGCGTAGGACTCGGAGTTGGCGCAACCCGTCGGCTCTGGCCAAAACTGACAGATGCCAGGACCAGGAACGAAACAAAAATAAAGATGGACGATTTTTTTAACTGCGAATAATAGGTCATGGTTTAGGTTTAGGATGCTTAAATGACCTGATGCGTTTTCTGAGCGGCCCCGGAGCGAAGCCGTCTATTCGTGCATTCGTGGCTATTTTTTTTCCACGTATGCACGAAAAATCCACAAATCTGTCTATTTTCCCCCATGCCTCGCTCTATTAAAATCCTATTGCGTAATCTGGTATAAATTAAAGATTTGGGTTTTCTTCGACAAAATCCAGCAGATTGCCGATATAGCTGCGAAACCGCGGACAGTCGATATCGTGTTCCGCCAGCAGGCCGCCGGCGATGCTGGTGTCATAGTTTTGGGATATAAAAAAATAAGGAGCGCTGTGGTGCGGCAGCCCGGTGACCGTCGGGGACATTCCGGAATTCAAAAACCATTTTGCAAAACGCTCTGGCAGGAGGAATTCGGATTTGCGTCCCGACAGATCTTTAGCGATTAGATCAAAAAGCTCGGCGGTGCTCAGCGGAGCGGCATCGGCCAGAGCGATCGTCTTTCCGACGGCAGCTTTGTCTTGAGAAAGGGCCGCAATACTGTCAACCACAAAATCGACCGGAACCAGATTTAGCCGAACCTTGGGATTGCCGACGTTGATAAGGCGTAGAATCGACGGGGCCTTTCGCAGATAATTTATTAAAAAGTAAATGCCGTCATACTTGACGGTTTCGCCGGTTTGAGTGTCGCCGACAACCACCGATGGGCGAAAGATCGTTACCGGCAGATGGCTTTTTAGCTGTTCGACCTCGATCTCGGCGAGGTATTTGGTTTCCTCGTAAAAGTTACGAAATCCTGCCTTGTGTTCCAGTTCCGTCTCGAGGATCGGACCTTCGCGTTTGCCCGCAATATAGCACGTCGAAACATAGTTGTATCGATTAAGATTTTTTAGCGAACAGACAAAATCATTAACGTTTTTCGTGCCCTGTAGATTAACGCTAAAAGCCGCGTCCTTTGAAACTCCGAGATCGTAGGCGGCCGCAAGATGAAAAACGTCAGTCGTCTCATACTGAATGGTTTCAAGGTCGGCGTCGGAGATGCCGAGATTTGGCAGCGTGATATCGCCCTCAACGATTACAAAGCTGTCGAGGGGCGTACTCGTCATTTCGGCGATGTCCTCGATCTCGTCCATCGCTCGTTGCACCAGGTGCGGCTGGACCAGCAAAAAGAATTGGGTTTCGGATTTTACAAGGCGTTCAAGCAGCCGCCCGGCGATAAAACCGGGAAAGCCTGTCATGAAGATTGATTCTCGGTAAAGCATAACTAAACTATCATTTTAGCAAGTCTGCGACTTTTTTTGGTTTCCCCGGCCATAAAAAATTTACAGTCGATAACACGCTGTGATAAATTTTGGTTGCACGACAAGTTTATGAAGATACAGGAAATGAAATCGGGAGTTTCGCATTTGATCAAAAAAGCCGAACCGGTCGCGCGCGACAATATACTCGAAATGCGTGCCCTCACCGATCCCGAACCCGAGGCACTAGTTGAAGATGGGCCGTGTGAGCTTGAGGAACCGCGTTGGTCCGTGGTCTCGTTCGACCGACGGGTGGGCGGCCATCTGACCTACGACCAGGCCGCCGTACTTATGGCAGAGCTTGATGCAAAGAAAATTCCGGGACTCTGCATTGTCGCCGACGAAGCCGCAGTTCGAATCAAAAGCTAAAACTCGATCACAACTTTTCCAAAACTCTCATTCGATTCCAAATATTTATAAGCCTCGACCACTTCGTTTGATCCGAAAATGCGATCAATATTGGGCCGTATCGCCTCGGTCTCAAATAATGGCAGGATCTCGGCTGCGAATTTGAGCGTCGCTTTGGCTTTTTCCTCGACAGAGCGGGCGCGCAAAACTGTGCCGATGATCGTTGCACGTTTTCTGAGCGCCGATCTCAAGTCAAAGTCCGTTTTGGAACCGGATGTCAGGCCGACGAGGATCAGCCGGCCTTTGACGGCCAGACTTGCAAGATTTTGTTCAAAGTATCCGGCGCCCACCAGATCGAGAATGACATTAGCACCCGCATCGGAGGTCGCCTCAATGACTTGTTGGGCAAAATCCGGCCCGTCGGATGTCGATAGTCCAAGATCGAGACCAAATTCGCGGCATTTATCCAGTTTGTCCCCAGTTCTCGATGTGCCGATGACAGTTGCTCCCTTGGCTTTTGCCATCTGCAAACCGGCTAACCCAACGCCGGATCCGACGGCGTGAATTAGGAGCGATTCTCCCGATCTCAGTTCGCCGAGCGTAAAAATGGCGTCGTGAGCAGTGATAAAGGCTTCCGGAACAGCCGCTGCTTCGGTATAGCTTAAATTATCAGGGATCTTTAAGAGAAGGCTTTCGTCCGACACTAATAATTCGGCCTGCGATTCGCCGGCGGTGATCCCAAAAACGCGGTCGCCGAGCGAACGAGCCGAAACTTCACTGCCGATTGCAACCACTTCACCCGCGAATTCCAAGCCAGGTATATTTGGCGAATAACCCGCTGGCGGCGGATACGCTCCGCGAACCTGTAAAAGGTCGGCCCGGTTCAACCCGGCAGCCCGGACGCGGATGAGGACCTGCTTGCCCGTGGGCGACGATGGATCCGGAACGTCCCGTACTTCGAGGCCATCGACCGCCCCAAATTCTTTAATAAATACAGCTTTCATTTTTTTACTGTCTTAGCGAAGCGGACGCGAAATTCTACTTACGCAGACTAGGCACGATTCCGTTATCTTTTAACGAATTTCCTGTTGCCCGCTGTAGTTCTGCGATCGCCTTGTTCAATTCCGTTCGAGCGCGAAGCTCGTTGCTCCGCGCAATGGTCAAAGCGGTTTGCCGCTCTAAAACTTTATAAACGTCCGACTGCCCGGCGTCGAGCTTTCGCTGTTCGGATTCGTATTGTCTTTCGTTATTTTCTCGGGCGATGGCGGCGGAACGCAACCGGGCTTCCCCGGTTCGGATCGCCTGCAGAGCATTTCTGACGTCGATCTGAATTCCTTGCTCAAGCTGCTCACGCTGAGTTTCGAGACGTTCGGCCTCGACCAGCGAGCGGCCGAGATTTGCTTCGGCGGTTTTATCGCCAAACAGCGGAAGATTAAAGTTGATGCCAAAGCGAAACACCGGATATCGGTTTGCAACCAAACCGCCGAACGGACTGCCCGTCAGCCTGGCAAGGTTGGCCTGCTGTTGAGCACATGCGGGCGATGTCGGATCGGTCGTGCAGGGCGTAGGAAACGAAGGGCTGAAATCTGGGTTTTGACTTCCGCCGATGCCCGACGTGTTATAGCTGGCGACAAAATCGATCTGCGGTTTTTTTTGGTCGCGATATAGCTTTTGATCGAGCTTGTTGATATCTTTTTGCGTCTTGATGATCTCAAGCTCGGGCCGGTTTTCGAGCGCGGCATCCATCGCTTCAATCAGCGACATATTGGGCACCGTCACTGCAACCGGTTCGACCGGCGTCAGAGCCTGATTCCATATCGAATCGCTTCGATTTGGCGATATCAGATTTTTTAAAAGGTTCTCGGCCTGATTTACCAGATTTAGCGCATCGTAAACCGCCTGTTCAAAATTGGCGACCTGCGTCTCGGCGGCAACGATGTCGATCGGCGCGAGTTGGCCTTCGTCGACGAGACGGCGGTTATGTTCGAGCTGAGATTGGGCGTCGCGAACCGATTCGCGCTGAACATTTAGATTTCTCACGGCAAACGTCAAATCCCAGTAGGCCCGTTGAACACCCGCCACAGCGTCGATCGAACGCTGTTGAAATTGAATGTCCGTCAGCGAAATGTTGCGCTTAGCGATCTCGATCGTCCGGCGGGTCTGATCGAATTTTCGCCCGCGAAAAATCGGCTGAAGCACCGAGAATCCCAAACCTGTGTTGTATTGCGGGCTGAGAATCGAGATCGGGTTATTCGTCGTCAGACGCTGGTTGTTGAACGAGCCGGTAAAAACCGTGCCCTGATTTGGGTTAAACGCCTGGACCGAGGCGTTGCCGACGAGTGAGCCAATCGTTGTTGTCTGATTATTGCTGAAAATGCTTATGTTCGGCGTAGTAGAACGGTCGTAATATGTTTGGCCGGTGAGCCTCGGCTGGTAAAATCCGCGAGTCGCCCGCAGGTCAAATTCGGCCATCGTCGCCGTTTTTCGAGAGATCTCAATGTCCTTGTTATTCTCGAGTGCGAGCTCGATCGCTTCGGCCAGCGTCAGCGTCTTCTGCATCGTCATATCGACGCCGACCCGGCCCAGATTGGGCAGGCTGCGTTCATCCGAACGAAATCCGGGAGCGATCGGCGGCACGGATATTAGATCTTGGGTAGCGGCCTTTTGAGTGTCGATAATGACCGGAGTCGGCGTGGGCGTGGGATCCTGGGCCGAGAGCAATGCCGGGGCTGCGATGAGCAATAAAAAAATTGAAATAAATAAATGCCGATTCATAAAAATTGGGCCTTTACTGTTTAGCGATCAACGAACTCGCCGTGGCTGCGAAGCGCCGCTTGACGCCGCCAAAAAGCCAGGCTGCAAAACGATTTAGATATCTGAAAGGCCGCCATTCAGACACATCGTCAAAGATCGAATAAAAAACCGGTACGGCGAGCAGGGTTAAAAGTAAACAGAGCGATTGGCCGCCGACCACCAGCACGCCGATTGAACGGTTAGTTCCCGCGCCGGCTCCGGTCGAAACGACGAGCGGGATCATACCCGCGACCAGTGCAATTGTCGTCATCAGGATCGGTCGCAGACGGTCGCGATTGGCCTGAATGATCGCCTCGTACCGAGCCATTCCCTGCGATCGCAGATGATTTGTGTGATCGATCTGAAGAATCGCGTTTTTCTTAACCACCCCGAAAAGCAGCAAAAGCCCGAGGCCCGAAAAAATATTCACGGTCTGCCCCATGACCAAAAGGCTGAATATTCCGAACGGTATCGAAAGCGGCAGCGTCAGCAGGATCGTCACCGGATGAATGAACGATTCGAATTGTGCCGCCAGCACGATATACATAAAGATGAACGACAAAGAGAAGGCGAGCAGAAAATAAAAACCCGCCTTGCCCATCTCTTTAGACTGGCCGACATAGCCGGTTTTATATTCGACCGGCAGATTTAATTCCTTGACGTAAGAATCGATAGCCGACGTGATGCTCGCCGCCGAACCGCCCGGCCGGGTATTGGCCAAAAGCGTCACCTGACGCTGCCGATTTGTGCGGTCGACCGAGCTCGGGCCGGTGCCCTCGGTTATCTTAACGACGCGGTCGAGCGTGACCGAGCCGACCTTGGCCGAGGGAACGATCATGCGTTTGAGGCCTTCGACATCGGTTCTAAATGCATTTATGGCGCGGACACGGACTTCGTATTGGTCGGTTCCCGCGTTGAATGTCGTCGCTTCCTGACCGGCAACCAGAGTGTTCAGAGCCTGAGAAACGTCGCCCACCCGAACGCCCAGATCGGCCGCAGTATTTCGGTCGACCTCGAGCTGGAGCTCCGGTTTGCCGCTGATCAAAGTCGTATCGACATCGACCGCGTCGGGGATCGTTTTCATTTTTTCAAGGACTTTTGCGGAATATTCCTCGAGTTTGCTCAGATCGGGACCGGCGATGAGGAACTGGACGTTCGCGTTGCGAAAACCGCCGCCGGAAAACGCCTGCACCTGCTGGACCCCGGTGCGCAGTTCGGGCGGAAACTGTTTTAGCAATTCGCGTGTGTCCGCCATCAACATTTCCTGAGATTTAGCGCGGTCGGCTATGTCGCTGAGCTTGACGTAGATCGTTCCCGAATTGACGACCTGCTGCTGGCCTCCGCCGACAGTGGCAAGCGTGGCTGTCACACCGGGTAGTTTGCGTATCTCGGAGGCAATTCGTTCAAAGATCTGAGATGTTGCCCCGATACTCGATCCCTCGGGAGCGCGAATCGAAACTTCGAATTGCGATTGATCATCCACGGGCAAAAAGTTTTTGCCGACGAACATAAACAGTGGGACAACGCTGAGAAAGACCAAAACACAGAGCGTGACAATCACCCATCGATGGGCCATCGAGAATCGGAGCAGAAAAGCGTAAAAACGGTCGACGGCGCGAAACCATCCTGTGTAGTTGCTGTGTTCGGGGATCTTCGATGGCTCAACAACAACGACAGGTATATTTAGCATATCGCCGGCGTTGTCCTGGACCGCATCTTCGTCCGGTTTGACATCGAGATTCGAAGGTTTAACTTTTCTACGTTTGATCAGCCGCGCCGCGAGCATTGGCGTTAATGTAAACGAAACGATCAGCGACACGCCGACCGCAAACGATGCGGTCAATCCAAAGCTCGACATAAATCGCCCGACGATTCCCTGCATAAATCCGATCGGCACAAAAACGGCCATCAGCGACAGCGTCGTCGCCATGACCGCTGGCCCAATCTCGCGGGTCGCCTCGACCGCCGCCTGAAACGGATTCATCCCCTTTTCGTCGACAAACCGATAAATATTCTCGAGCACGACGATCGCGTCATCGATCACTATGCCGACCATCAGCGTCAGCGAAAGCATGGTGATCGAATTGAGCGTGTAGCCCATCGCGTACATCAGTGCAAAGGTCGATATGATCGATGTCGGTATCGCAAGAGCGGCGATAAAGGTTGATCGAAAGCTCCATAGAAATAGAAACACGACGATCGCCGCCAGGAGCGAACCGACGACCAGATGTTCCTCGATGGCATGGAGCGAATTTTCGATAAAGATCGAGTTGTCGCCGATAATGCGCATCTGAAAGTTTTTTGGCAGCGTCGCCTCGATCTCCTTGAGCCGGGCTTTTATCTCGTGTGCGACGGCCACCGTGTTTTGGCCGGATTGTTTTGAGACGATCAAGGTGACTGCTGGCTGTCCATTCAAACGGGCCTCAGAGCGGATCTCTTCGGCGCCGTCCTCGACATAACCCAGATCCCGTATCCTGACCTGATAACCGCCTCGAGTTGCGACGACGACATCGCCAAATTCCTCGGGCCGCTTTATTTTTCCGACCGTTCTAATGCTCGTCTCGGTCTGGCCCTCGTCGATGCGGCCGCTCGGGAATTCCATATTCTGGATCCGCAAAGCACCCGACACCTCGACCGCCGAAATGTTGTACGACCGCATCTTGTCTGGATCGACCCAGATATTTATCTGGCGCTCGCGACCGCCGACGATCGAGATCTGGCCGACGCCGTTTATCGATTCGATCCTTTCCTTGATCCTGGTTTTGGCAACTTCGGTGACCTCGCGCAGCGAAACCGGTGCAGAAACCGAGATTCGCAGAACCGGCGCCGCATCGGTATCAAGCTTTTGAACTGTCGGTTGTTTGGCCGTTTCGGGAAGGTTTGGGATTACGGTCTGGACTCGATTTTCGACTTCCTGAGCCGCGACATTGACGTCTTTTTCGAGCACAAAGGCGACAAAAACCTGCGAAATACCCTCGATCGACGTCGAACGTAACTCGTCGATTCCGCTAATCGTGTTGACGGCTTCCTCGATCTTTTCCGTGATTTCGGTCTCGATCTCCTGCGGCGACGCTCCCGGATTCACAACAGTGATCGTGATCGTCGGAAAATCGATCTTTGGGAAAAGGTCGACCCCGAGACTCATAAATGAGAACGCGCCGACCACGACCAGCGAGAGGATCAACATCGTCGCAAATACGGGACGCTTTACACAAATTTCAGCCAGCCATTGCATAGATTAGTTCAAAGTTCAAAGTTCAAAGATGAAAGCTCCAGGATGAGTCATTTGAATTTGCTTCCTCGTTCCGGAGAGGTTTGAAGATATTTCATAAATCCCGCGATCGTTTTAGAGGTCTCGATCAATACTCTTGAAATCTCATCGAACGTCCTTCCGTCGATATAGTTTTGATCCCGAGCGATATACAATTGAGAACGAACCTCGCCGCAAGAACCTTTTGCAACCGCGAGAAATTGGAGAAACTCGCGATTTCCGCTACGTTCGAACCCCTCAGCAATGTTTGACATAACTGAGATAGAGGCTCGCCGAATCTGATTGACAAGTGCAAAGTCACGTGAAAAAGCTGCATTCAAACTGGCGGCGTAAACCAATTGTGTAGCGGTCCGAGCCAATTTCCACGCTTCCACATCTTCAAATTTTTTGATAGCAGTCATAACGATTAATCTCCAACTTTGAACATTGAACATTGAACTTTCTACGTTGACCACTTCAGTTCACCTGCTGGACGAAAACACCGTCGAATAGGGAGCCCAAATTACTTGTCGCGACGACATCACCTTCGGCAATTCCCGATTTTATCTGGATCATATCGGCCTCGAGCAAGCCGAGCTGAACGAGATATTCGCGGGCCGCACCGTCTTTGATCACATAGACCTTGTTGAGATCGTTCTCCGTTTTTACCGCGGAAACCGGTATCAGAATGGCGTTTTCCGGTCTAGACTGCGTGACGCGAACCGTCGCAAACTGCCCGGGTTTCAATAGTCCTTCGACATTCGGCACCTCGGCTTCGACCGTCAGAGTTCGGGCCGTCGCGTTGAGACTTGGCAGCATTCTGACGACCGTTCCGGCAAAATTGCGGTCAGGATAGGCGCTCGTCTGAAGCGAAATACTCTGGCCAACTGCGACCTTGCCCAGCGATTGTTCCGGCACATCGATCTTTAGCCGCAAGGTTCCGGTTCGAACGATGGTTGCGATCTTGGAATTTGGTGTGCTGGGCGAAATATATTCACCCGGGTCGGCGACGCGTTCGGCGATATAACCGCTAATGGGAGCGTATATTACTGTATCGGTTAGCGATTTTCGCGCCTGATCAACCTGCGTCTGCGACGTCGCAACTGCCGTTCTGGCCGATGCGACCGCGGCCTCGGCGGACGAAATCGCTTTGACAGCGACGGCGGCATTCGAACGTGCTTCGTCTAATTGGCCCAACAGAGCATCTCGCTGAGCACGCCGCTGTTCGACCGCTGCACGCGAGACATCGCCAGTATCGAATAAACGCTGCGCCCGAGTAAGTTCTTTTTCGGCAAGGTCTAGATTGGCTTTGACCGACTTGACTTGAGAAAAGGTCTCGATGTCAAAATTCTCGCCGTCCTTAACATTCAACCTGACCTGAGCCTGACGCAGCGCCGCAATCGCCTGTCCGACGGCTTTTCTCTGCTGTTCGACCTGAGCCTCGGCCTGCGAAACGCGGATGCGGGCATCTCGGTCATCAAGGCGGACAAGCACGCTCCCTTTTTGAACATAACTTCCGACATCAAAATTGACCGCGAGGATTTTGCCGCCGACCGCGGGTGCGACATCGGTTTGAGCATCGCTCGCCAGATTTCCCGTCGCTTCAAAGTAACTCGGTATCGGTTTTACTACAGCAATCGCCGTCGTGACGTCCACGCTCTCAGCCTGCGCATTCACATTGACGCCGACCTCGGTTTTGGTTCCGCAACCGGCGGCGGACAACAAGATCAGCGAAATAATTAGAAATGACAATCTACGGTTTTCCATTGTATTGGATTATTTTCTGATTCCGTTTAGCAAAATTTCCGCAAAATTCTTCGCGGCTTCTTCGTTTGTGATGTCCAGCAAACGGCGGTTCTTATCCCACAAAATATTGTTCAGCGAATGATGGATCAGCATGCCGAGAAACGCCCGGACGGCGATTCGTGGATTTAGCTCGCGAAATGCACCGGCCTTTTGCCGCTCTGCAATATAGCCGCCAATAAACTCGTAAACGCGGGAGATAAACTCGTTAAAAAAACGCTCGGCCAGCTCGTGTTCCTCAAG
>JBGTCS010000455.1:0-3237 GCA_041748715.1 Pyrinomonadaceae bacterium
CAAATTCCATTGCAGGATCATTATCACACCATCGCTCCGACCAGACATCTGAGAGGAACGTGGCAAGAAACAATAAGAGTCGGTGCGTAAAAATCGAGCGGCTGGCAGATGTGCGAAAGTTTATGATATGGTTTCAGAGACCATATTTTTTATGGCACGGTTGATGCCCTTGTTGGAGAAGGTTGGTTGCAGGTTGGTTGCAGCGTTGCTAATCACGGCTTATTAGTGTCGAATGGGCATAGCCGTTAAGTTGTTGATTATAAGCAGTTTTGAGCAGTTTTGACAAAGTATACAAACCTACCTAAATCGCTTGGGGTGCGAGAGGTCGTGAGTTCAAATCTCGCCGTCCCGACCAATAAACATGGGGCTTTCAGCGATTTCTGAAGGCCCCGTTTTCTTACGATGGTTGCAAGATGGTTGCACTTTCCTTTTTCAGACCTTTCTTCGATCAAAACTTCCAATAACTAATCAGTACTTTTCGCGAGAAGTGCAAAGATTCACCACATGGTTCAAATCCGTGCCAGAGTGGTGCATTTTTGTTCAATTTTTGGTAAATCGTCCCCTTATAAAGTCGTTTTTACAGGCACGCCTCTTGCGAGTTCAAGATATCGGAGGACATGAACCATGGTTGAGGTTATTACCATCGAGAAAGCTGAATTGATCCGGCTAATTGACACGTCGATCGCGGGTGCTATTGAAAGAGCGATCAACTCCTCGAAGCCCCCCGACATTATGACTAAGTCTGAAGTTGCGAGGTATCTCAAGAAATCTCATGCCACGATAAACCGGTGGATGCGGCATCACGGACTCCCGTATCACGGCCTGGGTCGCCCCGCGTTCAATCGAGCGGAAGTAGATGCCTGGCTTGCGCAGGTCTGATCAAAGTATGGCAGTCTATAAACGGTACAAGGGAGAAAGAATATCATCGAAGCACCCGGCTTATGCGAAAGCTCGCTGGTGGGTATATAAGCGAATCAAAGGCCATCCTATAATCCACCAAGGAGTTCCGGAAGCTCAAACCCGTGAAGAGGCTGAAATTGCAGAACGGCAAATTGTCAAACAAATGTTCGATAAGGCATATGGCCTCACGGATACGACAACGACCTTCGACCATCAGCTTAAACATCCCGACTCCAGATTGCGCCATCTCAATCCACGGTATCGAAAATATGCGCAACTACTAGAAAAATCAATGACGAAAGAAGAGGTTATTGCGGCAGCGTCCGAGATCCGATCGGAGAACGCGCGGATTGGTCTAGGCTGGGAGAAGTTACCTGCCTCGGAAAAGACGAAAACGACGCCGCCCCTGACGTCGAAGGAATTTGCAGCTCCTATTTACGGAAGTTTCTCCGAGCCACTATAGCAACGCCATGACGGCAGCTCGCTTGGCTTATTCTCACTTTGGGGACAGCAGACGAATGAAAACGGACGCGCTGATAAAAGGCGAGATCAAGCCCAGCCAGGAGGCTCAATAGCTGGTTGAGAGTCTTGAGTCAAGGCTCGAAAGGCGATATCTAAATGATTCCCTAAGAGCTACTAAGCATTTCCTTCAGAGCCTGAAAACACCCAACCACGAATTGCGATACCAGAACAATTTTGATCACAACGATCGCTATGTCAAACTTTCTCCGTCTGAAAAGGACTTCATTTACCAACGTGCCGTTATTCAGAAAGAGAATTTGCTAGCAAGACTGCACGCAAAACGATGAGAATGTAATTCAAAAGAATCTCGCATCAAGTTCTCCCAACAGTAAATCTGATCTAATTGATGCCTTTAGTAGCTATCCAATTACCGAGCAATCGACTTTAACAGAACGAACAAAATCGATAATTAATGATCGAATTGTGGGAGGTGAGCCGTCCGAAACCATCCAAAAAGAAAGAATCGACAAATTCAGTCACGAATTAGCCGAGCGAATCAGTGAGATCCACGCTTCCCGTTTTAACCGCGAGTCAAACATAATCGACAATATGGAGATTGTAAACGATGTGCAGCGGGGGAGTAATCACCGAGGTTTGGAAAAACCGTTCATCCAAAGCCGCTAGAGATGGTCATTGGAAAGAAAGTGAAAAACAGTCAATAAAATACGAACCAATTGGAGCTCCGGAGCGTAGTTGATTTTATGAATTTCCTGTTGCCGGGAGTTTTTTGTTAGAAAATCGGATAGCCCAACAAATTAGGGTAACGGAGATTTATCCGTCCGCGCCTAAAACATGCGTGTCACGCGCACCTTTTTCGCGTCGTTCAGTTTTGTTTCGTCCGGTACCCAAACGTGATTTTTCATCCGGAGCAGGAATCTTATTTGGTTGATTTCGGAGAGCAACGTGCGGATGTTGAGGGTGATGTAAAACTTATCGATTCAGTTATGTTTTGTCCAAAATGTAGTCAGGAGCAGATTTCCGACAACATACGCTACTGCTCGCGGTGTGGTTTTCCGCTCAACATTGTAGTTGAGTTGCTTGCTCATGACGGCACTCTCGCTCGCGAAATGAAAGATAAGCAACAGCAGTGGCTTAGCCGGCGTCAGAGGGGAGCACATCAGGGAAAAGTTTTGATGCTCACAAGCCTTGCAGTTACTTTGATCTCAGCCCTATTTAGTATCTTTCTGAAGCCGGAACTGTTTATCCCGCTTACCGGCATCATCCTCTTGTTGTGCGGAGTGTTACGAATTTTCTTCGCATACGTTCTTGAACGCGATGAAAGGATGCAAAAGCCCGGCGCCGAGCCGGCACAGCTGAGCGCCGCCGACCGCGATTATCTGTCTCCGGCAATGAGCGTTTCCGCCACCGGTTTTGGTAAGCGCGACGTGAACACAGCAGAATTGGTAGCACCTCCGAGCGTCATAGAACACACGACTAAGCTGCTCAAAGAGAATTAAGGGTGCATCTTCTTCGCGCGAGGAACAAAACTCATATTCGCGCATCGCTGAGATCAATCATTAGGCGTAACGAAATATGAACAGAAAGCCGAAGTGTATCATCGTCACAGGCATGCAGGGGTCGGGAAAAACTACTCTTTCCAAGCAACTTGGGGAACGCCTATGGCTGCCGGTCATCAACCGTGATGAAATCAAAGAAGGCTACGTCAGCACCAAGGGCATCGAACACGATCAACTCCCGCCTAATACCAATGGTCTGATTACCGAGTTATTCTTTGAAATAGTGAATCAATATCTGGCGGGTAAAATCTCCATCGTCATCGAGGCGGCATTTCAGCATCAGGTTTGGGAATGGAGA
>JBGTCS010000456.1:0-5443 GCA_041748715.1 Pyrinomonadaceae bacterium
GAGCTGATACCGCTTTGTCATCAAATAAATCTTTCTAAGGTGAATGTAACCGCCGAATTTCGGGATTTTGGAATTTTTCTCGAAGCCGAGGCCGTCACCAACGCCCAAACCGGCGTAGAAATGGAAGCCCTCACCGCCGTATCGGTCGCCGCCCTGACGATCTACGATATGTGCAAGGCGGTTCAGAAAGATATTGTAATTTCGCAGATCCGGCTTGAGTTAAAAACCGGTGGCAAATCGGATTACATTGCTCCCCATCTTGGTTGATCACTGTTCGCTACCACTGTGTCCTGATCCAGCCATGAAAGGGCTCTGGATATTAGCCCCATGCTTCAGAGTCTGTGTCAAAAGGGCAACATTGACAATTTACGTGCCTCTTTTTTTTTCAATTGCCTCCACCTTTAGGTGGAGGTCATTGACCTGTAAGAGTTGCGATTTCCGTGTTTTTTTGTTTCAATTACGCAATAATAGTAAACAAGTAGTTCTCTCTAACACATGCTATCTGATATACCCGAAATCATAGCCGAGATGCGTACGCTGTATTTGAGCGACACGCGACCGTGGATCGTCGGCTATAGCGGCGGTAAGGATTCGACGGCGCTGGCTCAGATGACCTACTACATGCTTCTCGACCTACCTGCGAAGCAGCGACATAAGACAATACACTTCGTTTGTAATGACACGTTGGTCGAATCGCCGCCGGTGCAAAAGCACATGTCCACGACGTTAGACCTGATCGGCGAAGCGGCGAAAGCAGAAGGTCTGCCGATCGTCACCAAATTAACTTCGCCCGAACTCAAGAATAGATTCTTTGTAAAGGTCATCGGTCGTGGTTATCCTGCTCCGACGCGAGTTTTTCGTTGGTGTACGGACAAGCTCAAGATACAGCCGACAAATAAATACATAAAAGAACAAATATCGGCAGCTGGTGAGGTAATTATCCTTCTCGGCACACGACGCTCAGAGAGCAATCTCCGGGCAAGATCGATCAAGAAGCACGAAGATGCCAACGGTCACGAAGATGGAATACTTCGTAACCACGTTAATCTCAAAGGTGCATACATCTATTCGCCAATTCAGGAACTTGAACTAAACGACATTTGGGTTTATCTTCTGCAAGTCCCGTCGCCGTGGGGAAGCAATCATCGTGACCTTTGGAATCTGTATGGCAAGGCTGGCGGTCGTGATTGCCCATTGGTAATTGACCCGACAACGGTTCCGTGCGGCACCAGTCGATTTGGATGTTGGACATGTACGGTCGTTCGGAATGATAAGTCTATGGAAAGTTTGATCGATCACGGAGACGATTGGATGCAACCGCTACTAGATTACAGAGACTGGTTGAAAGAAATCCGTGAGGATCATTCAATGCGGGAGCCAAAAAGGCGAAATGGACAGGAAAAACCCGGTCCTTTCACTATTGAGACCCGCCAATTAATGCTTCAAAAGCTCCTTGAAATTGAAAAGGAAACTGGAATTGAAATATTACCAATTGAGGAACATGACGAGATCAAAAGATTATGGGCTCTGGATGGCTTCACCGTTGGCTCTCTAGTTGCAACTGTTTAATTATGGTAAATCAAACAACGTCAAACGCTAAAAATAAGAAACGACAGAGTGCATGGGGTCATTTATTTACCAAGCTTAATAAGAACCTTCGAGATCCAGCCAAAACGGTGACGATGCCTTGTGTTTTCTTCACAGCAGTATTGCTGTTTGGGGGTATGGGTATCTGGTTTCCATTCTTCACTTATAAAGGAGAAGTTGTTTCATTTAATCTCACAATGGCAAATGCGATTGCCACATACTTCTTGGCGATACTCGCGACAGTTTTCGCTGAGCTTTCGTTCGGATTATTCGAAAAACTAGTACACATAAAGGAGACTATTGAAGGTGGCTCAAAGCCAAGTACCGAGGTATCTGTTTGGGCATTCACCTTCGTGATAGGATCGCTTTTATTGATTGCTGGAACAATTTCCCTTGTAACAAAGTCTGAGTATTTGGCTCTTGTGTTAGCCATACCGGGTATGATTATTTCACTGATCTTATGGTGGATCGTAAATGCTGACAATACAAAATATCGGGAAGGATTATTAGACGTCCCCTATGACTCGGAAATTGCTGTAGCAGATGCCATTGACGGGCAAGGAGTGAGTAATGGGCCTAATGCCATCTGACGGAAATGAAAGAGTACAAACGCCCTTTGCAAAATCGGTTGCTTTTGAGATTACGCAGACGTTTGGTTCGTTTTATGTTGCGAAACTTTCAGCACAAACCCTACTTGATGTCTGTTTCGTCGAAGAACTTCAGGCGACGACTGAAGCCCCCAATCTATTTGACTACGGATTGAAAGGAACTCAACGTCAAAGACGTAAGCCGCGAATTTCTGATATTGCGAGATTTCTAAAGACCTCGGAGGCAGCGTTTCCAAACACCATAATTCTCGCTGCAAATTATCAAACTGACGGAACATTGTTGGAAGTTGCTGATCCGGAGCAAGAAATTGACCCGTTGCGCTGGCGAATTGATACGCGAGATGACGGATGTCTCGAACTGATTATTCCAACCAGTACTCGATTGGCTAACGTCATCGACGGTCAGCATAGACTACTCGCATTCGAGGACGAAACTGTCACGACGGAAAATCGAGAGATGGAGTTACTTTGCGCAATCTATTTGGACCTTCCATCGGCTTATCAAGGATATCTTTTTGCGACAATAAATTTTAATCAAAAGCCTGTAGATAAATCACTTGCATATCAGCTCTATGGACTGACGGGTGACGAAAAGGTTGATGCAAATCCAGATGTCTGGTCACCGGATAGAACCGCTGTTGCCTTGTCCAAACGCCTCAATCTTGATCCCACATCGCCTTTCTATAGGCGAATTAAGGTTGCGGCTCAGAACGAGAGGCTTTTGTTTGCGGGAGGTGTACCAAACGCAGATTGGCGAGTTTCGACTGCTACTGTGGTTGACGGTATCCTTCGCCTATTTTCGAAACATCCGAAGATCGATAGGCACACCATGTTCGACTTAGAGTTTGAGGTTCCTTCACGGTCGCTATTGATAGATGATGGCACGCCACTAAGGTCATGGTACCTAAAAGCGAATGATAAGGCACTTTATGAAGTTCTATTCAACTATTTTGCCTCAGCAGAAAGCGTGTTTTGGAACAATGCTCCTGCCAACTCATACATTAAGAAAACCGTTGGAATTCAAGCCTTGTTTGAGGTTCTGCATCACATCCTCGCGAAGTATCGTGAAATTCACGTCGCAAAAGTCGATGTCGCCACATTTACACAGATACTTACGCCAGCAAAAAATTTAGATTTCTCAGACGCGCAAGCGTCAAATATTGGCAAGGTATACATACGAGAACAGATTCTGACAGCGATTGCACAACCGCTTTCCGAAGTAATTGAGACAATAAAAAAGGCTGAGAAGTCGGATTAGGATCACTTATAGCAAATTTCGGACAATGGAGGCACGAAAATGTTTTCACTTTGCGTAATCTCTTTCTTATTTTTTGACTCATATGGCCAGGTTTCTGGTCCGATTGGTTCGGGTTCAATTGACTCTAATCCTCTGCCTCTGCCCGAAACTCCGTGGCTACTCTTAGCTTCGGTCACGTTTCTGGTAGTTACCCTTTTTCTATTATGGGAGTCCTCCGAATTCCAGCGCTGGGCAACGGCAGGACTTGATGATGTTCCGAATCCTCGATCCGGACTGGGTATTGTAGGGATTCTGACCGTGTTAATCCTTTCTGTTGACCTTATGTGGTGGCTATTTGCCCACGGTCCTCCACCGCCTGACGCTGCTGACCGTTTTGAAAAGCTTTATTGGCTATCCACTGCAAGGTTTAATGAACTTTCGCCGGGCCCACTTTTGTCAAGCGCCGCAGCGGCCGGTGTCGCAGGTTTTAAGTTTCTAGTCGCGAGTGCAGTTCGTCGGAGCGATGTAGATTCCAAAGGAAGGTCACGCTCGAGAGGAGCTTCCTTGGTTGGTGCTCTCGTTTCTGTCGTTTCCCTCGCCGGAAGCATCGCAACTCTAATCATGTTCGTTGACTGGCTAAAGCCACAATCGAGGTGATCCACGGCAACAAAAAAACCGGGGGATAAAGGAAAGACGAAAAAGCAAGGGTCGAAAAAAGAAGGGTTCAGGCCTGCGATGTTATTCCCCTACATTTTGCGCTTGACGTTAAATTCGCTTTTGTCCTACAATTCTGGCCTCAAAAGCCCGCCAGTGTTGTGCATGATACCGCGACCGCCTGACGGCGAGAAGACGATTCAAGGTGAAAGCGGTGCTCTGGCCTTTGGGCGGTATCTGCATTTCGGGGTGTAAGTCTCCGATCTATTGAATTTTCTTCTCGTCGAAGACGTTTCAATGGGGTAGGAACATCCCGGCACAAAACCTCCTTACCAAATGCCGCTTCAGTCCACTTGATATCACGCCCGCCACACGCTCTGCCGCTGTCTGCGACAGCTTAAGATCAATTCTACCGCCAACCCCGGGCTCGCTCCCAGGGGCTTTATGCTGTTGTCATCTTCGATGGCTATTGAAGCGCGTATACATTGAGAACTCTATTGTTTTTGTTTGGGAGGAAAAAAGAAGCTAGACGGCTGACAGTTGACAAAGAAAGATACTCAACTGGAATCGATCCGCGATTAGAAGCCATTTAGCGGCGGCATAGCCGCATAGATCTAGGTCAGCCTTACGGTGAGTCAGAGACTCACCGCTCATCGAGCGGCATAGCCGCCTGAAATTATTGGATGATGTCCGAAAAGCATCGCGGGCTGCATAGCCGCATAGATCTAGGTCAGCCTTACGGTGAGTCAGAGACTCACCGCTCATCGAGCGGCATAGCCGCAAAACTCACATCTGATCGAGCGGCATAGCCGAAAAACTCACATCGCGGGATGGATGATGGTGGAAAAGCATCGCATCGCCAAGGTTAAAAGAAGATCCTCAACAATCACTATGAAATTCGATCTGCATAAAAACTTACTTACTTTGATTGAATAAATTTAAATAGAATCTTATTTTGGAAAGGGCACTAGGCGGACAACAACCAGAAAAAGGAACTTTTGGTTCTTGATCGTTGCCTTTTTTTGGGCTTTGCCCCTCGATGAGCGGCGATGGCTTTGCCTCGCCGGATAGCTTTTCCGTGGATCGACGCGGCTACGCCGCCGCATAGGGTTGATGATTAAGATTTCACGAGAAAAACCATGCTTCTACCTGAGCTCTGTCGCCCATGATCGACTGCCGGTTTTCCGTTTGGACCTTATTAAACAAATTGTATGTGACGCTTGGTGTGAAGCCAGAAAATCCGGTGAAATACTCATCTTTGCATATGTGATCATGCCCGATCACTCTCATATTATCTCCGACGGACATCGTGAAATATCGGACGTGCTGCGATTTACAAACGGAATATCCGCCAAAA
>JBGTCS010000457.1:0-2745 GCA_041748715.1 Pyrinomonadaceae bacterium
TCTGGCTTTCGAAGGAAAACCTATTATATTTTAACAAGTTTTATCAGTTATGAATATAACTTTTATTTACCAGACTGAAAAAAGATCACCACAGCAATTTCTTTTTCTATAATTCACAACTAAAGTCATGAGTTGCGCATCATATAAGCGTTGATTTGGAACTATTCATTGGGTTACGATCTTTGTAACCGATTGTTGCGAATTTTGGAGGCTGTTTATGCATAGCGAAATACTTCGGCGTTTTGGGGCGTCTTTACTGGTTTTAAGTGTTTGGGGAAGCGCGGTGGCGATCTTGCCGGTTTCCGGTAGTGCCCAGACCGAAAAGCCAGACAAGAAAGAGAAGAAGGACAGTACAAAAAAAGACGCTAAGCCCGCACCAACGCCGTCTAACGGGGCATTGAGTGCTAAGGAAGATCCCGCACAGATAGGTAAACGCAATATCAATGGCGGTACCGGCGACAAATTCTTTGGCTGGCTGGGCGGTTCGCGTGAGAAAGAAATGCAGATCGGGCGGCAGTTGGCACTGGAGGTCGAGCAGCAGGCCAAGCTGATCGACGACCCTGTTGTAACCGAATATATCAACCGCGTGGGCCAGAACGTCGTTCTGCATTCCGATGCGAAGATCCCCTTTACGATCAAGGTCATCGACGCCGATGAGGTCAATGCTTTTGCTCTGCCCGGCGGCTTTTTCTACGTCAACAAAGGCCTGATCATCGCTGCCGACAACGAGGCTGAGCTCGCTGGTGTGATGGCCCACGAGATCGCTCACGTGGCCGCACGTCATGCGATGGAAAATCAGGGAAAAGGGACTGCTCTGCAATACGGAATGCTCGCGGGTATGATCTTTGGCGGGCCGATTGCCAGTACAGTGCTGCAGAATGGTGGAGGCATCCTCGGAGCTCTCAGTATGCTGAAGTTCTCGCGCGGTGCCGAGGGCGAGGCTGACCGGCTTGGCGTTCAGTATCTGTATGCTTCGGGTTACGATCCGACGGCTATGTCAACGATGTTTGAAAAACTGGCGGCACAGAACAAGAAAAAGCCGGGAACGCTGTCGAAACTCTTTTCTTCGCATCCTCAGTCCACGGATCGTCGCGAAGAGAGTCTCTCGCTCGCCGCCCGTTTCCCTGACAAGGAAGAGTATGTCATTAGCACGTCCGAATTTCAGCGTGTTAAAAGCCACCTGTTAAAGATAACCAATGCCGGCGTCTCAGTTGATTACGATCAGACGGACGACAGCAAACCAACGCTCAAAAAACGTCAGCCTGAATCAAACGACCCTATCGGCTCGGACGGCGAATCAAGTTCAACGCCGGACGCTCCGCCAAAACTAAAAAAACGCGACGAACCAACACCACAACCGTCACCGTCACCCGAGCAGTAAACTGGTGATTTCAAATTAAAAAAGCTGCCCGAAAATTTATTTTTCGGGCAGCTTTTCTTGTTCTATCGGTGAGTTGATGGTGTGGCGTAGTACACGCCTTACAGCAATGGGCAAAGCCCGTAAAACAAGCCGACGGAATTCGTACTATTGATTTACCAAATCTTCGATCTTTCGGAAATATATGCGGAATCGATCTCCCTTGTTTGCGAGAATTATTGACTCCTGTGACGTATCATCACCCGAGTAAAAGAAAAGGTCTGTTCGACCATTTCGGTTAAGCCTGCAAGGAGTAAAATGGTATATCCAATAGTCTGCCTCGTCTGTACCGTACCTATACTTGAAGAAAGATTTCAGAAACTGTCCGCGACTTGTTTTTAGGTCAAAGGCAATCCAATGAACTTCGGTCGTTTTGTTTCTGGATCGCGCCGTTTGCGACATCTTGACAGTGAATAGTCGCGGCGTGATCTTATCTTTTAGGCCGTCGTCGTCCAGATCCATTTCGATAGGCCTGGTATCATCGAAACCGCGGCTGTCGATGACTGTAACGCCGTTGTCCTTAGTACAGTCATTCAACTCTGCTTTGGTTTGTGCGCTAACTTGAAACGAAAGAGCGAAAATGAATAACAAAAAAATATGCGGAAACATTAAAATCCTGTGAGAACCGTCGTCTATTGCATTCTGCCCACTACCGAAGACTGAAATGACAGATCAGATTTGCGCTTACTTCTCCGGCGGCGGCTGTGTTTTGGGCTGGGTGACTACAGATTGTCTTTGTGAGATCACCGTTGTCAGAGCCTGTGGTATTTGATTGATGAGGATGTCGCCTTGATTTTCGATGATCTGGTCTATCATTTCAAACTTTTCCTTTTCAAAATCCTTTGTCATCAGCACGCCGTCTTTGTCGATGGTCATTGGGTAAATGCCGAAGAACTGGTTCTTAAAGTTTTGAAAGAACGACGCATCCTCAGGCGGCATGACGGCCATTCGAGCTGGATTTGGGGCCGGGACGGTGGCGCCAATCAGTTGGAGCTGCTCTTTAGATTTCTCGACATAGTCGCTGTTTGGATAGTCGCTAACGATGCGTTGAAAATAGCGAGCGGCCTGGTCGGTCTCTTCTTCGACGAGATAGGTATTGGCTAGTTTGTAGAGCACCTCGTCCATAAATCCGAAGTTCGGGTATTTGTCGATGATCTCGCGAAATCTCGACTGCGAACCTTTAAGCCCGCCTTTTTTCTGATCGACGGACAGAGTGTAGTAGTAGTTTGCGATCAGCAGATTATGCAAACCGAGATTGTCCTGAACCTGTTTTAGACGCGCCTCGGCCTCGCCGCGCAGGATCGAGTTTGGATATTGCTGTAAGAGAG
>JBGTCS010000458.1:0-12600 GCA_041748715.1 Pyrinomonadaceae bacterium
CCCAGATCTCGCCTCGGCGGCACGGACACCGCGTTCAAGGGCTTGCTCAACCAGAAATTGCAGATCGGCGTCAAGCGTCAGAAATACATCGCCCGGAAGGTCGCGTTCGACGATCGTTTCTTCGTATACCCGACCGAGACGATCCCGTTCTTGAAGTTTTTTTATAACCGCGCCGTGCAGCACATCGTCCTGAGACTGTTCTATGCCCGCCCGACCGTCATCGTCGCCATTACTGAACCCGATCACTTGTGCGGCCAGCGTTTGGTTGGGATAACTTCGCTTTTGCTCGTCTCGCCAATGGAGGCCGGTAAAATTTGGCAGGTCTGCCTTTTTTACTTCAGGCGTGTCGAGGGCCTTGTTGATCCGCTGAACGGTTTCGTCGTCTAATTTTTTCGCTATCGGAATAAATCGTTTGTTTCCAGCCTTCCCTGTCCGTAGCTGTGCTGCAATCTCGCCAACATTGAGTTTCAGAACTGATGCCAGCGTTTTTGCGGTCGCTTCCGGATCTTTTATCTCGGCCGGATCCGCGTAGAGCGTCCTTACCCGAAGGCTCATTGCCAGCGTTCGCCCGTTTCGGTCAAAGATCGATCCGCGGAGCATCTTGGTCTGCTTCACGTCCTGGCGCATGTCGAGAGCTTTTTCTCTTAGCCAGTCGTGCTGCGCAACCTGAAGGTGAACCAAACGAACGCTTATCCCGCCTATCCATAACACAAGAAAGGCGACCACGATCATAAATCTTGTAAAAGCTACCTGTTTTAGATCGATTTTTTTTCTTTTGTGCGGGCGTTTCATGTTCTTTAAAACTATGGCTCTAAATTGGAGAAATTGCGGCTGCGAAACTCAAGAAATCGAAAAACTATTCAGCCTGCTGAGTCGCCTTTGATTCCTTTGTGTGCCTTTCACGCTTAGCGAACGACGCGGTAATCGCAGCCGTTTGAATAGGTGAAACTGCTGCCGTTTTTACAACCATCGAACCGCCGGCCACCGACGAACCGGCACTCTTGCCCTTTGCTGATGCGAGTTGGGCCAATTGGGCTTCGTTTCGATCACGGCTGCTAATTGCGACCTTTTTCGCATTTTTCATAATTTCGGACGGCGAAAGCGATATCTCGCGGGCCAATAGCAGCCGCCGCTTTTCAGACTCTAATTCGTCGACCTGTTTACGAAGACGCGAATTCTTCATGCCGAAATCCATCGATGAGAAATGCTGCCGACCGGCAAAGAAAAAACCGCCCAGTAACAACAAACAACAGGTACAAATAGCGGTGTATGTTCTCAAACGGTTGGGGTTGTTGTTTTGAATGGATCGTTTTGTCGGCTGGTTTTTTCGCATAATACTCCTCCGGGTATGACCGGTCGCTTTTACTGCTCTAACTTTTTACAAACCCTCAGTTTTGCACTTCGGGAACGTGGGTTTTCGTATCGTTCGGTTTCTGTGGGCAAAACCGGTTTCCGCGTGAGGACTTCAACCCTCCTCGCGGCACCGCAAACGCATTGCGGAATTCGCGGCGGACACTGGCATTTACCGGCGTGCCGCTGAAATGCGTGCTTGACGATCCTGTCCTCCAGAGAGTGAAAGGTGATGATCGCGAGAACGCCGTTAATTTTCAAAAGGTCGATCGAGTCCGCAATAAATTTTTCTAAAATATCCAGCTCGCCATTTACCGCAATGCGGAGGGCCTGAAAGGTTCGGGTCGCCGGGTGCGTCTTGTCCTTGGGGTTTGTTCTAACTGCCCTTTTTACCAGATCTGCCAGCTCAAAAGTCGTCGTTATCGGGTTCCCGGCTTCGCGTTTTTCAATTATCCAGCGGGCGATCTTGCGTGACGCCCTCTCATCGCCAAAGTTGTAAATTATGTTCGCCAACTCCATTTCGTCGACCTCGGCCAGCAGTTTAGCGACAGTTCGCCCGTCCGAGTCAGGATTCATCCGCATGTCGAGCGGAGCGTCGAATCTAAAACTAAATCCGCGGCTTTCGCTGTCGAGCTGCATTGACGACACCCCGAGATCCGCTAAAATTCCGTCTGGATCGCCGAGACCTACTCTGGCGATGATATCGCGGATGTCGGAAAAATTTGCTTGATGGACGGAGTATCGCAAGCCAAATGCGGAAAGCCGTTTATTTGCCAGTTTGATAGCGTCGCTGTCCTGATCGATGCCGATCAGAATGGCGTCATCCGACGAATTCAGAATGCTTTCAGCGTGTCCTCCGAGACCGAGAGTGGCGTCGACAAACAAGCCGCCCTTTACCGCATTCAAAAATTTGATCGATTCTTCACGCAAAACCGACAAATGTGCGTTTTGTGGAGCAATGTCCGACATATTCAAAGAACCAATTTAGATCTGTCGATAACGTGTAAAGCAGGCGGGTCGTGGAGAGATCGGCCTTGCTAAAACTGACGCACAAAAAGCGTCGGGTCATGCGAGCGTCCTATCGATCGGCGCTTAACATCTTAAACATGTATTTTAGAATTTACGTTTTTGTCTCCGATAAGTTATTACCGGTTTTTGCAAATACTCAAGCATTCTACGCCGTTTTTTCGGACCATGTCAAGACAATAATTCTTAATCACTTTAAACATCCATTTAAACTACAGCCGCCGGGATTTGTCGATTTTTTATTCGTTTTTGTGTTTATCGAATTGCTTGATATAGGATATAAGTGGCTCAAAAATTACCCATGTCCACACTATTTATTCAACTGTTAATTTTTGGGCTGTTGGCTGCACTTGCAAACATCCTTGGCGGTTTAATTTTATTCCCTTCCCGGCTTCATGTTCATTACAAACGCTTTCTAAAATACCTACTGGCCCTCGGGGCGGGTTTCATGCTCGCGGTAACATTCTTCGAAATACTGCCCAAAACGGTGTCACTTTGGCAAAATAATGACGGAGGTTCAAGCGAAAGTTTGTTCATGCCGATGTTTTTGTTGCTGGCTGGCTACCTGCTGACGCAATTTTTCGAACATACAATCGCACCGCATTTCCATCTAGGCGAAGAGATGCACTCCGACGAACTGATTTCGACTAAATCGGCCTATACGGCTGTCGGCGGACTTTTGATCCACACCTTTTTTGACGGCGTTTCCATCGCCGCCGCTTCGCAGATCGACGCTAAGGTCGGCATGCTCGTATTTATCGCGGTTTTTCTCCATAAATTCCCCGAGGGGTTTACGATCGGCTCGATGGTAATGGCCGCAGGCAAGAGCTTTCGAGAAGTGATGTTTGCCACTTCGCTGATCGGTTTTACGACGCTATTGGGCGTTTTTGGTTTTTATCTCATCGGCAGCAATCTTGGCTTTACCGTTGCATACGCACTTCCAATCGCTGGCGGCGTGACGCTGTACGTTGCCGCAAGCGATCTAATTCCCGAAGTCAACCATCACGGCGGCAAGAGCCCGTTTGTTTCGCTCTCTGTATTTGCAGGCGTGGCTCTTTTCTTTGCGACGCAGTCAATCCTTCACGCTGTTATTGAACATTGATCGTCGCCCGGTCTGACTTTTCCAGTTTAGGAACGACTTAAACTACCATTAACGAAAGGTTTGTCCAGGAATTTCATTACCAGTAGCAAGACATTTGGTGATGTTTCCCAGTCCCCGCCTGCCGTCTTGTATATCCGAAAAATAGGAGAGCAAGTTTGTAATGAAAGATTGGACAATAATGGTATATATGGCTGGGGATAATAACCTGAGCGAAAATATGGCTACATCGCTCGAGGGACTGGGAGTTTTTGCTTCGAATCGGACAGCAGGCGAAAGAGGTGCTGCTAATTTACTCGCTTTTTTTGACAGCAGTTCGCTGACGGCCCCTACTTTCTATATTGATTATTCAGAATCAGATCCGACGGCGGGGCCGTTACATCACGCGGTTACAAAGGTGGACATGCATCACTCGCCGAAACGCGACGCTAAAACGCTCCGCCGCATCGATCCTAATATTCCAGTGGAACAAGATTCGGCCTCAATTTATTCGATCATGAACTTTGTTCGATGGTGTATCAAGACACAGGGGCGGACAGCACATAACTATGCTCTCATCTTTTCCGGGCATAGCTTTGGGTTTCATGGCACAAGTTTTATGCGTGACGAAAGTTCCGGCTCGTATCTGACATTGTTTTCGTTTCGTAAGGCACTCGAGAAAGTCAACAAATTATATCTACAAAGCGATCGCAGCGACCGCATTGCAATTCTCGGGTTCGATAGCTGTGTAATGAGCATGCTTGAAGTCGGTTATGAGCTAAAGGGCGTGGCCCAAACACTTATCGCCTCCGAAGGCAGTCTTCCGAATTCGGGCTGGAGTTACGCTCCTTTACTGACCGAGTTTGTCGCTCAACACACCAGGTCCAAAAAAACGAAATACGCCGCATCAACAACGCAGGCGCCCGAACATGTCCGAGTCGCAGCCAGCGGGATCGTCCGCAAATTCACCGAACAGCAAAAGTCGCTGCTCGTCGGCGGACGTTCGGTCGATATTTCTGCGTGGGACTTGGGAAAGGTTCCACAGCTAGCAAGGTCAGTGAACGACCTCGCTGTCAAGCTGAATACTTATCTGGACCTTACTAAGAAATCCAGTGCGAAAAAAGTAACCGATCGAGACATAACAATTTATCACGAATTAAAAAAGATCATCCTGCAAAGCCATTTTGATTCACAAACTTATATGAAGGAGCAATCGGTTGATCTCAAGGATTTTTGTTACCAATTGATCTTGGAATGCAGACTCCTCTGGAATGGTGAAAACGGCGCAATTTTTGAAGAGATTTCAAAACTATGCGGGAAAATTATCCTAGCGGTGGACCAATGCGTTATAAAGTGCGGATTCAGTGGCGAGGAATATCAATTTTCAAACGGTATTTCGCTATATTTCCCGTGGTCGTATGTGACCTATTTCTTGACAAATTCGAAGTATCACAATCTATTATTCGTCAGAGGAGAAAAAAATTACCGCCCGAACATATCGAAGGGGGTCGGAAAAGACTGGAATAATTTTCTTTACAATTACCTGACTCGCGTCACGCTTCGGCGCTCTCGTAAGGATTCAAGCGGAACTTTATCAAAGTTTGAAACTTTCAGTAAAAGCAGCCGTCCGGGAAGCACAAGTAACCCTCCGTGGAGCAAAGATAACCCGCCATGGAGCAAAGATAATCCGCCATGGAGTAAGGGGGAGGTCGGGGAATACCTGTTTTATTTCAGCAGAATAAAAAATTTTGAACTCCGTTGGGACATCTCCGGCTATTCAGACGAAACAGAACCCGACCATCTGCCTAAATAGTCCGTTGCGGCGTTAGCTAACAAAACGATTTGTGATTATTCTGTAAGTCAAAATATTGAATAAACCACTTCTCATTTTGTTCCTATTCATTCAGTGCATAGCCATCAGAGCATGGCCTGTGGGGGTTGCGGTCGACTCGCCGGCCACTTTAGTAAAGAATGCGAAAATACTTCGAAACGAGTGGACCCCGGCATCTATTCAAGCGTCACTCGATAGTTACTCGCGGGCCAAAGCGGGGTGGCAAAAACTAGGCCGGATATCGGATGCCGCCTCATGCGATCTCGAAATTGCACGGCTTGAATTAATGCGCAACAACCGCAATGCTGCGATCGAGAGACTTACCTTTGGACTAAAAGACCTCACGGAAAAAGAATTTATCCCTGATAGAGCCAGATCCGTAAGCCTTCTTGCTTTGATCCATTTGGGAACGGATCGAACAATTCTAGGGGAAAAATTCGTCTATGAAGCAACGAAGCTCGCGGCCTTGACAAATGACCGCGATGCCAAAGCATACGCCAGTGCTAGCGCCGCGAGACTATATGAAATTAAGCGCGACTTTCCCCAGTCACTTCGCAGCTATAAATCCGCAGTGGACCTCTGGGGAACCGTCGGCGATGCAAATAGCAAGGCCTATGCTCTGTGGGAAATGAGTTATGTACTCTTGTCGGCAGGTGAACCGCTGCAAGGCCTAAATAACATTGATATCGCACAAGAGGAATTCAACCGCGTGGGCGATCGTCGAGGGCTTTCGTTGTCATTTATTGCGAAGGGACACCTCCATAGCGCTATCGGCGAAAAACAAAAGGCCCTGGAATTTTACAAAAATGCATCGGATCTATTTCCCCTGGATCTTGACCTGCACGAGCGGGCTTCGCTGGAAAATGGTTTGGGATACGTTTTTGAGGAATTTACCGAATGGAAGCTGTCGCTAACTCACCGTAAGAAAGCAATTGAGCTATTTGAGCAGCAGAATCAACTGTTTGGCAAACTTTCGACGCTGCCAAGCCTGGTAAAACTATCATTTGAGGTTGGCGACCAGGTAGGAGCGTTCGAGTATATGGCACAGACCGAAGCGCTGTCCGCGCGCCTTGGCGATAAATTTTGGACCGCGCTCGGATTTAAGCAGGTTGCGGAATTTTATTTCGGTCAGGGGTCTAACGATGAATCCTTAAAATTCTACGAGCGCTCGGTGAAAATATTAGCAAAAGCTGGACTGAAGGTCGAAGTTGCATTGATCTACGACCGGCTGGGGATGATCCATGAACGCAGGAAAGATTATATGGCCGCCCGCCAATTTTATTACCGGGCTCTCAAGATTAGCCGTAAAATTTCACATCGGATCTCAGAAGCGTCAATAATATTTAATCTCGCGCGGCTCGCCTCGATCGAGGATCGCGATGACGAAGCTCTGGAGTTAGCCCGCAGATCGATCGAGATTACAGATTCCATTTTTGCGGACGTAGCTAATTCGAGGTCAAGAGGATCATATATTTCATCGGTGTTTCCGCGGTATGAATTTTTGACCAGCTTATTGATGAAGATCGAGAAGAAGACGCCCGGGCAAGGTTTTGCTCTTCAGGCCCTTCAGGTAGTGGAAAGATCAAAGGCGCGTGCCATGCTGGAGAATATTACGCTGGCGGAATCTAACTTCGCCGCAGATGCCGACCCGGAGGCCGTTAACCGCGAAAAAGCGACACGAATTTTGCTCAGATCCAGGGCAGACAAACTGACCGAATTACTAAGCGGGAGGCACGAACAGACAGAGGTCGACGAACTGGACGCTGAGATCGGCGAAATCGAAAGCGAACTCGAAAATATCATCGCCGAACTCAAACAAAAAAGTCCCGTTTACTCGGCTATCAAAGATCCTGCATTGTTCGACCCGGCAGAATTCCAAAAAAAGATACTCGATGATCAGTCAGTGTTTCTTGAGTTCGCCCTTGGTGACGCTGACAGCTACCTATGGGTAATCAGCCAGACTGGGATCGACTTTTTCACGCTTCCGCCTCGCGATCAGATCGAATCGCGAGTTGAGCGGCTTAGGGCCATTTTGAAAAAGCATGAATTTTCAACTGATGAAGCGATTGACGAGTATCAAACCCGAAGATCTGACGCAGATCTAGAGTATTGGCAAGAGGCTCATAAACTTAGTGATGAGATCCTGGGGCCAGCTGGCGCGAAACTGGCTGGAAAACGGTTGATCATTGCGGCGGACGGCAAATTACATTATTTTCCGCTGGCCTCGCTACCACAGCCAAACACTGCGAGCGACGATCCATTACTATTAACGAACGAGATTGTTCGCGTGCCGTCTGCATCGGCGTTGCGATTGATCGCTTCGCGCCCGGATCGACCCGTTTCATCTGAAAAAGATATCTTAATTTTTGCCGATCCTGTTTATGCAAAAACCGACGAACGGCTTTCGGGGATTGATTCTGTTAATCCGACACCCGATTCGCAGGTGACGGGCAATTTACGTTCGTTCGAATCTTTGCATTCTCTTTCTCGTTTGCCAGGCTCTGATAAAGAAGCTGTCTCCATTGCCAAGGTGATCGGATCTGACAACGCTACGATCAGGTCAGGGTTTGAGGCTAACCGTCAAAGCGTTTTGGCTCCAGATGTGACCAACTTTAAGATTATTCACTTTGCAGCTCATGGCCTTATCGAAGAAGATCGTCCCGAACTTTCAGGGATCGTGCTGTCGCTATTTGATCGGGCCGGCGAACCACAGGACGGTGGAATAATAAGGCTGCAAGACGTTTACGGAATGAGACTGGGTGCGGATATAGTCGTTTTAAGTGCCTGTGATACGGGCATGGGAAAAGAGGTAAAAGGCGAAGGATTGGTCAGTCTTAATAACGCCTTTATACAGGCCGGAGCAAGAACTGTCATTTCGAGTCTCTGGAAAGTAGACGACACTGCGACCCAGGTTTTGATGACGGAGTTTTATCGAACCTTAGTTTCAGACAGATTAACCGCAGCGGCCGCCTTACGGAACGCTCAGTTAAAAATGTATCGGGACCCTCGGTTCCGATCACCTTTTTACTGGGCTTCGTTTACGGCACATGGAGATATGTGGAAGGTGCCGGCGTTTGAAAATCATGTCGATTACCGTTACTTAATTCTGCCGACAATACCTATCTTGTTAGTCGGGATCTATTTGTTAAAGAAACACCGCCGGTCGGATTAGTCGATTAGAAAAGAATAGGCCATCACCTCAGCGCCGGAGGGATCGTTGATTTCCAGTCGATATACTCCGTCAACCAGAAATGATTTCGGCAACAAAAGACGCAACTCGCGCCCATTGGGGTTCTGATATGAACTGACTCCGTCAACACTGGACAGAAATTGACCACCCCGGAAAATTCTTGCCATATAGAGCGTGCTATCGTTCACCTGAGACGGAAATGCCAGCCGAAGCAAGATCGTTTCAGTTAGTTGCGATGACTCGTAACGGTTAATCGAGTTACCGCCCCTCAAACCGCCAGAAATTAGATTTATAGTTGAGTATTGGCCTATCTTAGATATGTCGTTCAAATCTGCCTTATTAATGGTTGCGAATTCCAACTCTCTCGAGGCGTCCGAACCGCCGGAAAAAAGTGACCAAAGAGTTACCCCAACAAATACAAGTGTCAAAACGCCCGCGGCTGTTACGATCGGGCGAAAATATACCCGAAACATGGCCGCAGTTTTTACAAGTATACTCTCCGGCAATTCAGGCCGTTTTTTTTGAAAACTTTGATTTCTTGCGAAAATTCTGAGCAAGGAAATTTCGCGGATCATCGAGACTCGCTCAGGCGATATAAGAAAGTTAGAATGAAAAAACTGAAGATTCTCTTCGGACAGCCCTCCTTCGATAAATTCTTCGATCAGCTCCGTCTCAGCCAGGCGGAGATCCTCCACAACGCTGTCGCCCTCAATTAGCCGCTGATCAATTTCCGCCATTTTATCTTCAGAAAGATTCCCTAAAAGATACAGCTTCAATTTTTTCGGATCATTTTGCATCAAAATATGCTCGGTCTATAAACTATTGAATATTTGCAGAAAAACTTACACGCCAATTTTTGCACAAGCGTCAATACAAACTTTTAACTTTTCTTTTATTCGAAATATCCTGGTGTGCAGAGCTGCCGGACTGCAATTTAATTTATCGCTCATACGGCGCCTAAGTTCAATTCGTTCGCGGTCGTCACAGGTAAAATATTTGGTGATCAAATCTTTTTCGTCCGGATCCAATTTTTCGATGCAGATCGTAAGACACTCGGTTCTGACGTCCTCAACCTCATCGCTGACGTAATCCCCCCCCGGGCTTCAAATTGAGCATCGTCAATGGCTACTTCCCTTCTCGAATCCCTTCGATATTCGGAAAGCACATTCGACGCGAAACCATAGAAAAAAGCTGTGAGCTTGTTAGTTCGTGCTGCGTCGAATGTATCGATCTTTGTAGCTACTCGATTTATTGTTTCATCGGCAAGTGTTTGCGCGTCATGGCATCCCCTGAACTCGAAAAATCGGACCAGCCCGGCACGCATCTGCTCGTACTTCTCCCCCGCCTCTTCCGGTACTTCGGAGAATAAAAGCAGAAGAGCATTGAATTGCTTTTGCCCGAGTTCGTAGCTTTTTTTCATTTGGTGGAATTACAACAGCGCTGTTTAATCAGATAACACGATTCTTCGATTTTTTAAAACTTTCAGCAATACTTCTTCCACAATCATTGGTTCATTAAAAAAAATATTTTTTCTTTGTAAGGTTTTCGCAAAAAAATCAATTACAAGTAGCGAAGCAATTATTCGTTCATAACAACTGCACTTTTTGTACGCAATTACGTTAACGGCTTTCGTAAAATTTATATATGTATGCTTGTCCTATAGATCCGACTCGCTATACATAACCAGGCTCCATCACGAGAGTTATTGAAAATTAAAGTTTGCTTTAGGGTCGATTCTAATCGTCTCTCATACCATGGCCGAGGACGCCAAAGTACTGCCACACTTTGTGGCGAAATCGGCCATGGTTTTTTTGGAATCGCTAGTTAAACCATTTTTTATTTTCTAATATTATATGGATAAGAAATCCAGAGCGAATTTAGTTTTGTAAGGGTCCCAAACGAGGCTTCCACACTCGTTCCTTACAATGAACGGCGGCCCTCGGGCCGCCACTTTTGTATCAGCGCAATAATTACTGACTTTCGGCGGTAATTCGATCTTTACGAAACTTATCCCGTTTTGGATCGTATATTCAAACGTGGGGGCATTTTAGAAACATGCGAGAACCTTTATTAGCTGGCATTCTGAGTTTACTGATTCCAGGTCTTGGTCAGATTTATAACGGAAGAATTATCATAGGAATAATTTGGCTTTTACTGACGGGATTTTCCTGGATCGGCTCGGCGGGGTTATTTGGATGGGTTATTCATATCATCGCCGCTTGGTGTGCATACAGTTTTGCAAAGGAATTTCCCGTGCGTAACTAAAGTTTCTTCATACGATCCTCCTCTTAGCCCGATGTTTGCCGACATCGGGCCTTTTTTGTGCGTTTCGGTAATCCCCGCAAATTGTGTAATATTGTCATTTATCTTTATGGTTAAAGAAGGAATTCCGTTCGTATCGATACCTGCGGTAATTGCTGCAATTTTCGGTTTGTTTCAACTGTGGCCGGCGGCAGTGGCGTTCGCGTTTCTGGCGATCTTTATGCTTTACTTTTTTAGAGATCCGCACCGCGAAGTTCCGCAGGCCGAAGGCCTGATAGTTTCAGCGGCAGACGGGCGAGTCACTCGCATTGAGTCAAGAGAAAACCAAAAATTTATAAGTGTGTTTCTTTCGCCGCTTGATGTCCATATCAACAGGTCACCAATTACCGGAAATATCACCAAAATATCGTACATTAAGGGCAAGAAAATGCCGGCGACGAGCGATAACGCAAGTCTGGTAAACGAACGAAATTCTTTAGTAATTGAAGGCGAAGATCTAACTGTAACTTGTACTCAAATTGCCGGAATTCTGGCCAGACGAATTGTCTGTTGGCCAAAGGTGGGTGACAAACTTGAGCGGGGCCAGAGATTCGGCTTGATAAAGTTTGGCTCACGGACTGATATTTTGATGCCCGCAAACTTTGAAATACTTGTTAAGGTCGGTGATCGAGTTTTGGGCGGCGAGACGGTAATTGCCCGAAAGATCAAGATCGGTGAGCAATAACCCGATATTTTCCATCCGATACTCATTTTAATGGAAGACGAAAAAGATACCAGGCCGCCTCATAAAGGTTTAAAAAAAGGCCTTTATGTGATACCCACGTTATTTACCGCCGCGAACGTCGCGATGGGGTATTTGGCGATACTGTATTCAATACGTGGGTTTCAAGCGGCTTCAACCAGCCCCGAGCATGCTGCACTGTATTTTAATAGTGCCGGTCTTGCGATTGGACTGGCCATCCTTTTTGACACGATCGACGGTAGAATTGCCCGGGCTACCCGAACGGCCACCGAGATCGGAGTTCAATTTGACTCTCTCGCGGATGTACTTACCTTCGGCATCGCTCCGACAGCTCTAATTTTTGCGTGGGCGATTGCCCCAACCTTTGCTGAGGGCAGCTTTGGCTATAATTTAGGCGTGTTCCTGCTTTTCGCCTATCTGATGTGCGGGGCGTTTAGGCTTGCGAGGTTTAACTTGCAGGCCACTCGGCCGCACGTACTGATAGAAGGGGCTGTGAAGGTCGATAAAAAGGCTTTTGTTGGGCTTCCGATCCCTCCAGCAGGTGGTTTGCTTGCGTCTTTGGTTCACTTTGCACCCACGCCGTTTAGTTCCTTTGCCGAGCCATCGGCCCAGTTTCATGCATATTTGCTATTAGCTCTCGTCGCCGTTCTTGCAGTCCTAATGGTAAGCACGATCCGGTATACAAGCCTGAAAACATCCGGCAACAGCACACAGGGATTTTTTCTTGTGCTGTTAATAGCAGCGGCAGCTATGTTTATTTGGTTCTATTCTCAGTACGCACTTTTAACAATAGCGGGGATATACGTTGCTCATGGAGTCGTCTGGTGGATCGCCCGCCTTATTGGACGTGTGGCGGGTAAGAGGACCGACTCAAAATAGGTTTCAAAGAAATTTTGGACCTTCAAATCGAAGTTCTATGTCCCCCAGGTAGGTACATATTCTGGATTGAAAACCTGCACATTTTTCTTACAACTGATTGAATTCATTTACCGTGACCCGGCAACCACACGGAATCCTAAATCTTTATATCTGGTTGATGGCGAAAATCCGCCTCGGTATGACGAACGGACGTCAGATGCACCGTCTTTCCAGGAACCGCCGCGCAGCACCCGGTATTTACC
>JBGTCS010000459.1:0-4103 GCA_041748715.1 Pyrinomonadaceae bacterium
GAACCGATCCGCAGGCGCCCGTGTTCGACACCGCCGAGTTCGGCGATCTCGGCGATCGCCGTATCGTGTTCGCGCAGGATCTTTCGGGCACGATCGAGCAAGTATTCGCCGGCCTCGGTGATGATCACGCGGCGCGGCGTCCGGGTAAATAGCTGCAAACCGACTTCGTCCTCGAGCTGTCGGATCTGCATGGAAATGGCGGCCTGGGTCACGTTTACGCGCCGGGCCCCGGCTGTAAAAGTCTTTGCTTCGGCGATGGCGAGAAACGCCTTTAGTTGTCGTATCTCCATAGATCTCAATCCTTGATTTGCGATTAGAATGCCTTATTGATTATATAAAATCCGTTAACTTTGATTATATGTCAAGTTTGTCGAACAATGGAAATGAATTTCATATTGCCCGAGGATGCCTAAGCCAAAAATAACACGAAAGCCGGTGCAACAGCTATATCAGCTCTATCTAGGTGTGGATGGCGGCGGCACTAAAACCAACATTGCGCTGATGAATGGTGCCGGCGATATCGTTGCCGAAGGCTCGGGCGGACCGTCAAATCCCCTTCGCGTTGGTGTCGAAACGGCCGTGGCAAATATAACCCGAGCGATCGACGGGGCGTGCGACAGCGGTAGCATTTCGCGCGGCGACATTGTTGCCGCCACCTTGGGTTTGGCGGGAGTTCGTCGTCAGGACATTCGCGAACGTGTCCGCGAGAGTTTTGCGACGCGATACCGGCTTCGTAAAACGATCGTCACGACCGACGCGGACATCGCTCTTTATGGCACCACCTTGGGCAAAGCGGGGCTTGTAGTAATCGCCGGCACCGGATCGGTTTGTCTCGGGATCAACGACGAGGGCGAGCGATTTATCTCGGGCGGCTGGGGCCCGATCGCCGGCGACGAAGGCGGCGGCCGCGGTATCGCCGGCGAAGCCCTGCACCGTGTTGCAAAGGCTTCCGATGGCCGGGGCGAATTAACCAAGCTCAGCGAGCGTGCCGCCGAGTATTTTCGTGCATCAAACGTTGAAAACCTGATCGGAGCGATCTATGCTCCGCGAATGGATAACAGCCGCATCGCTGGATTTGCCCGTTTAGTTGTCGAGACAGCCAAAGATGGTGATAAGATCGCGGTCGAGATACTAAAGGAAGCCGGACGCGAGCTTGGAATCGCCGCCGTTGCGGTGATCAGAAAACTTGAATTGGCCAAACGAAAGATACCGATCGGGTGTGTCGGCAGCGTTTTTAACGCCGGCGAGCTTTTGACCGGCCCAATGACCGAAATTATCGGCCGGGTTGCACCAAATGCATATTTGATGGAACCGTTGATGCCGCCATCGCATGCCGCCGCGTCGATGGCGATGAAAAATGGAGAAATTGGGTCAAAATAACGACAGATGCTGCCCATCACCGAACAAGAAAACCCAAAAACCGCCGCGATCGACAAAGCGTCGACGCTCGATGCCCTTCGTCTTATCAACGACGAGGACAAGATGGTGGCCTCGGCGGTGGAAAAAGTTTTGCCGGTTGTCGCAGCTGCAATTGACGAGATCGTCAAAAGATTAAAAACCGGCGGGCGGCTGTTTTATGTCGGCACGGGAACCAGCGGACGGCTCGGAGTTCTTGACGCATCGGAGATTCCACCGACGTTTGGCGTTTCGTACGATCTCGTCCAGGGAGTGATCGCCGGCGGATACGATGCACTTTACAAAGCGAGCGAATCCAGCGAGGACGATAGTGAGGCAGGAGCTGAAGACCTAAAATCAAGAGGCCTGACTGAAAAAGACGCGGTTATCGGCATTGCGGCTTCAGGCCGCACGCCGTACACGATCGGCGCCGTCGAATATGCTCGAAATCTCGGCTGTTTTACGGCCTGTATAACTTGTGTTCCCGATTCAGCGATCACCGAGGTGGCCGAGATCGCGATCGTTCCAGTTGTCGGACCCGAAGCTATCGCCGGATCTTCCCGAATGAAGGCCGGCACCGCACAAAAGTTGATCTTGAACATGATCTCGACGGTGTCTATGATCCGACAGGGCTATGTCAAAGGCAATCGAATGACCAATGTCAGATCGTCGAATATCAAGCTTAAAGAGCGAAGCCTGCGTATCCTGATGGCGGAAACAGGATTGAGCGACGCCGAAGCCTCGGATCTTTTCGAGAGTGCAAACTCAGATCTGCGAAGCGCCCTGGTGATGGCCGGGACCAATGTGACCCGCGAAGTTGCCGAAAGTGCCCTTGTCGCCGCAGAATACAATGTCGCAATTGCCATCGAATCAGTGAGATAACCTGAGAGCAAAATATTATGGGATTTTCAGCCCTTGATTACTTCATTTTTGTCTTTTATCTGGTAGGCGTCACGGCTTTTGGCGTGATGTTTCGCAAATCGCAGCAGACGGCGGCCGACTATTTTGTCGGGAAACGCAATACGCATTGGTTGGTGATCTGTGCTTCGATCGTCGCAACCGAAACCAGCACGCTGACGCTGATCGGCGTGCCGGCTATTGCCTACGCAAATTACCAGTTCCCCGAACAGGGCGGCAATTTTACATATCTGCAGGTCGTAATGGGTTATATAGTCGCTCGCTTTATCATCAGCCTCGTCTTTATACCGGCCTATTTTAAGGGCAATCTCCAAACTGCATATAAGCTGTTGGAAAATCGTTTTGGCGGTTCGGTCAAAAATTTTGCCGCTTCGTTGTTTCTTTTGGTCAGAGCTGTAGGCGACGGAGTTCGAACATTTGCGGCATCGATCGTAATTAGTGCCGTTTTGGCTTTTTCGCTTCCCGATTTTCCTCAATTGACGCTTGTTTCGATCCTCATCGTTGGCATCCTGACGCTGATCTACACATATGAGGGCGGACTGGTTGCCGTTCTTTGGACCGATCTCGTTCAGCTTATAATTTATGTGTCGGGAGCGATCATAGCGGCGGTAATTTTATGGACAAGCATCCCGGGCGGATGGCCCGAAATTCAATCCGTGGCGGCCGGAGCGGGTAAATTTCAGTTCGTCTCGTTTTCTTTTGATTACAGCGTACCGTTTACGTTTTGGGCGGGCTTGATCGGCGGAACATTCTTGACAATGGCGTCGCACGGCACGGATCAGATGCTTGTCCAACGTCTGCTCGCGTGCAAAAACGAGAGCGATAGCAAAAAGGCGATCATCACCAGCGGCTTTGTTATTTTGTTTCAATTTGCCCTGCTGCTATTCGTCGGTGTGATGCTTTATGTTTATTACCAGCATTTTCCGATGACGACCGAGCTGGCAAATAACGACCAGATCTTTCCAAAATTTATCGTCGAACAACTGCCGTCAGGCGTGTCGGGTTTGATGATCGCGGCTCTGACGGCCGCGGCGATGTCAACGCTGAGCAGTTCGCTAAATTCTCTGGCGTCGACTTCGATCCTTGATTTTTACAAGCCACTGATAAACCCGAACGCTGACGAAACCAAATTGCTCAAACTTTCCAAGATAATGACCGCCGTCTGGGGCGTCGTTCTGATCGGTATCGCGTTTATCGCGAAAGATTGGGGGTCGGTTTTCACAGTCGGCCTGACGATCGCGTCTCTCGTTTATGGCCCCATGCTCGGGGCGTTTTTGCTCGGTGTTTTGACAACACGTGCGAATCAGAAAGGCGTGGTTATCGGGATGCTGGCTTCGATATCGACGATGATCACAGTAAAGCTTTACACAACGGTCGCATGGACCTGGTATGTGTTGATCGGCACCACAGTTTGTTTCAGTGTCGGTTATCTGGTTAGTCTCTTATTTCCGAATCCGGATGCAAAATCGCCGGAAGCTTAGTATGAAATTTATGAATCGTTTTATTTGGTCTTTGGCCGTCATTTCAAGTCTATTTCTTTCATCGATCCCCGGTCGGGCCCAGGCAACGCGGAGTTCCGTGTTTCAACCGTCGGCGGTTTCCTGGAAAAAGGCGGAAGCTCTGGTTAAAAAAATGTCGGTCGAGGAAAAAGTCGGCCAGCTTGTCCATATTGGCGTCAATGCCCGATTTGCCAATCAGAACAGCCCATTTTTCAAAGATCTGCAGCGACACATTACCGCAAATAAATTGGGCGGCATCATCTTTTTCGGAGCGCCGATCTACGAGACGAC
>JBGTCS010000460.1:0-9248 GCA_041748715.1 Pyrinomonadaceae bacterium
GCCAGGAACACCCACATCCCGATCGAGACGCTTTCTTCCTGCTGCCCCATGTCTTCGAACTGATGCTGAAGACCCGGCTGATGATGATGTTCGTGTGTATCTGCGTGTGTCGACATTATTTGTTAATCAAAAATCCAACAGGATAATTGGATGCAGCGGGAAAATATTTGCCCGCATGGCGTTCCGCTCATCTTGCCCATCTATCCAACTATCGATGCGGCATCTCGACGCCGTGCTTCTTCTATATCCAGGCCGCTTTCCTCGCCAAACTCGTATGCTTCCCAGGTAACGATCGGCATCGTCTCAAAATTCTCGGTTGGTGGCGGCGAACTCGTTCTCCATTCTAATCCTGGATGCATCCAAGGATTGTCGCCCGCAGGTTTCCCAAAGAACAGTGAATGGACCAGATAGACCGCGGGCATCAGGAGGCCGATCCCCAGAACCGAAGCCCCGGCAGTTGAGAAGATATTGAGAACCTGAAATTCCTCGGGATACGACGCATACCGACGCGGCATTCCCTGATAGCCAAGGATAAACTGGGGGAAAAACGTAAGGTTAAATCCAACAAAGACCAGCATCGCCGAGATCTTGCCCCAAAACTCGGAATACATCCGACCGGTCATCTTGGGCCACCAATAGTGGATACCGCCAAGATACGCGATCACCTGTCCGCCGACCATTACATAATGAAAATGGGCGACGATAAAATATGTGTCGGTCAGATGGACCGTCAAACCGATCGCTCCGAGAAACAGCCCGGTCAGGCCGCCGATGAGGAACAATCCCATAAACCCGATCGCATAGAGCATCGGCGTGTCATACGAGATCGAACCTTTATACAAGGTCGCCGTCCAGTTGAACATTTTGATCGCCGACGGCACGGCTACGACCATCGTTAGGAACGAGAATACCAGTCCCGCATAGATCGACTGTCCGCTAACGAATAGATGGTGACCCCAGACAAGAAATCCAAAAACCGCGATTGCGATACTCGAAAACGCGACAAACTCGTAACCAAAGATCTTTTTACGCGAAAATCCCGAGATCAATTCGCTGATCACGCCCATTCCGGGCAAGATCATAATGTAAACGGCCGGATGCGAATAGAACCAAAACAAATGTTGAAACAGGATCGGATCGCCGCCGATAGCCGGGTCAAAAATCCCAACTTGTCCCGCTCGCTCCAGGGCGATAAGCAGGATCGTGATCGCCACAACCGGAGTACCGAGTATCATCACGAGGCTGGTCGCGTAATGTGCCCACACAAACAGCGGCAGTCGGAACCAGGTCATTCCCGGTGCCCGCATCGTATGTACGGTGACGATAAAATTGAGCCCGGTCAGAATCGACGAGAATCCATTAACAAAGATTCCCAGTCCGACAATCATGACGTAGGTATTTGAAAATGTAGTGCTGTACGGAGCGTAAAATGTCCATCCGGTATCCACACCGCCCTGCATCAGACCAATCAAAACCATCACGCCGCCGATCCAGTAAATGTAGAGGCTAAGAAGGTTTATACGCGGAAGAGCAAGATCCTTGGCACCGATCATTAGCGGCAGCAGAAAGTTGCCGAGAATAGCGGGTATCGACGGTATCAGGAAGAAAAAGACCATCAGGATACCGTGCTGTGTAAATACTTTGTTATAGGTACTGGATTCGAGAAGGTCACTGGCCGGTGTCAAAAGCTCGAGTCTGATAGTTGCGGCATAAAGGCCTCCCATCAGAAAGAACATCGACACCGTGACCAAATACATTATCGCGATGCGCTTATGATCCTTGGTCAGTAGCCACGATTTCAGAGTCGAGCCGTTGGTGATATAGTTCAGCTTCGCGGCACCGCCGTAACCTGTCGAATTTGCATCTTGCGTTTGCATAATCTTGTAAAACCTATTTATTACTCTTCGCTGCCGGTTCCGCTGCCGGCTTATTTGCAGGCGTATCAGTCATCGAGGCCGAAGGCGTCGCTGCCCCGGTTGCCGCTGCGTTCGGAGTCAGAGATTTAATGTATGCCACCAGCGAATTAAGCTGTTCCTCGGTTACCTGCCCCTTAAAGGTAGGCATGATAGGCTGAAATCCTTCGACAACCTGTGACGACGGGTTAAGGATAGAATTTCTGAGATACTGATCGTCGGCTTTGATTGTGGTTCCGCCTACAAGTTTTACGTCGTGGCCGTAAATGCCCTCAAGTTTTGCGCCCCGCTGCTGCGGACCGCCCGCGTGACACGACGCACAGCCGAGTTTGTTCTCGAAAAGGTCCCTGCCCGCCTCGACCGGCGTTTGGCCTGAAACATTTCCACTAAGCCAGTTATCAAAATCCCGCTGTTCCATCACATAGACCCAGCCGCCCATTCCAGAATGGTTAAGCCCGCAATATTCAGCACAATAGATCCTGTATTTACCAGGCGTTGTCGCCTCAAACCATAAATAAGTGTACCGTCCGGGCACAACATCGGCTTTTGTGCGAAATGCCGGTATCGAGAAATCATGAATCACGTCCTCTGTCGTCATCGTCAGCTTTACCTTTCGGCCGACCGGAATATGCAGTTCGTTGATCTCACGCTGACCGGTTCCGTGCTGCAATTTCCACATCCATTGTTTCCCGACGACGTAAACCTCCATCGAATCATCGGGCGGAGTGAACTGTTGAAAGAATACAATTGCACCACCGAGAAAGATCGTCATCGAAATGACGAACGGGATGATCGACCACACCGTTTCAAGAACCATCGAGCCGTGAATTTCCTCGGGTGTTGCGTATTTATCCGTTTGGCGGTATTTGACCGCAAAAAAGAATATCGCTGCCACGATCGGGATCGTGAACGCAATGCTCACCGCGATCAGGTAGAAATATAGCAGATCAACCTGCCACGCAAATGTGGAGGCCTGCTCCGGAAATAATGGTACCCACGATGTTGTCTGCATAAATCTGTTAGGTAATCGTTAAAAGGCTTTGAGCCCAAGTAAACTGTCTGTAATTACCCCGTTTTCTTCCTGTTCCTTCGCCAAAATACCAGTCCCATTGCCCCGAGTCCGATCAGTGTAGCGATCCCGCCTAATCTCATCACGTTGAGGATCGCAAAACCATATTTACCGGACGCCGGATCGTAATGATAGCAATATAATAAAAGCTGTTCGGCCGCGCTCCCGACTTTGCTGCCGGCCGACTCCATTACCCCAAATTTGAGATCTTTGGGCGAGTAATCAATACCGTAAAAATAGCGCGACAGCTTGCCCTCGGGGGTGACGACCATGATACCCGCCGCATGAGCAAATTGATTGCTCTTTTCGTCCCATTCGTAACCAAATCCCGCTGCGGATGTTACCCGATCAATCGAATCCTGCTTCCCGGTCAGAAAATGCCATCCTTTCTCAGTTGAGGGACGGCCGTACCGCTCCATATAGCTGGCCTTTTTATTCTTTCCCAGATCCGGTTTATCAAATTCACGAGCGTCAAAGCTTATAGCGACGACGTCAAATTCTCTACCGGCGTCAAACGAAATGCCTTTCAGCGAACCGGTCAGTCCGTTAAGGACCTGATTGCAAAGCATCGGACATTCGTAGTAAACGAACGCCAAGATAACGGGGCGTCCCTTATCAAAAAAGCTGCCGAGTTTTACGAGGTTGCCTTCTTCATCCTTAAACTCGACATCAAGCGGGAGCTGTTCGCCAAGCTTTTGTTCAATACCGATCTTTTTAAGGGCATCGGGGATGCCGTTCGCCGTTGTGATGTTCGGATCGTATGTCCGCGGCGAGTAAAGCGGCGAATTATAATGCTCCGTCTTTTGAGCCAAGACGGATCCGCCCAACAAAAACAAGACAGCCAAAACGACTATGTTCCGAAATAGAATCTTATTTTTTGCTGCCGGTCTAAATATCATTTCTCTATTACCTTCTTTTCAACGCGGCCATACGGCCCGCACTCGCATCCGAGATCGACGACCGTGAATCCGAAAATACCTTCTCGGCATCCGCGCCGGTTCTAGCCTTTACGTTCATTGTCAAAAGCTTTTCCTTCGCGTCCTTTATCGGCATCATTGTCACGGTACCGGTTTTTTCATCTTTCAGGCCATATTTCCACGCATGTTCCCACTGTTTGTGGAGTTCACGGTATTCGGCCTGCGGAGCTCCGAGCTCCATTCTCACAAAACCGTTTTCCGATTCGACGCCAAAACCTGGAGCCCCCTGCAATCGTGGCTCAGCCGGAAGCCGATCCTTTTCTGTCATTGCCATCGGATTGACCGGATCTGCTAATTCTTTCGAATAGTCATTCAAAACATTTAGAAATGCATACATCAAACCAAACGTCACCACGATCAAAAGAAACAATCCGATGCCAAAGCCCAAAATTCCTTTTAGCTGTATCTCGTTTTGTTCGTACGGCTTGTTGAGTTCAACCGCTGTGTCTGTGTGTTTCTTAACCGACATATATTTGCTTAAATCTTATTACGAATCGACGAATTAATGTCCCCCGCCATGTGCTACAGCTTCCTCGAAATACGGATCGTTGGCCGGGACGATCGGTCGTTTTAGCAATTCGCCAAAGAACCACCAAAGCCAAATTCCCCCAACTGCTATCGGGGCGACAAAATCCAGCCAACTGACAAAGAATGCTCCCTGTTCCAGTCCGCCCGGGGCGACCCGATACGAGGGCCCGATCTGATAAAACATATCGACGAGCCTCATAAAGAGGATAAACAGGGCGATCGACGCCAATAACTTTGCTCGCCGCTTAAAATCCTGTTTTAAGAGTAAAAGGTACGGGAACGCAAAATGGAAAAGGATCAAGGCGACGCCGATATATCCCCAGCCACCTTTCATCCGAGTCAGAAACCAGCCCGTCTCTTCCGGCAGATTTCCCGACCAGATGATCAGAAACTGCGAGAAGTTGAAATAAGCCCAAACCATCACCAAAGCGAGCATCAGCTTGCCAAGATCATGGAAATGACGCTTTCCTACGACGCGGTTCATCGGAGCCTTATCGACTAAAAATGCCAATACAGCGACCGAAAAACAAAAACAGCTCAATGCCCAGCCAGCGACAAATAAGAGTCCCCACATCGTCGAGAACCAGTGCGGGTCGAGCGTCATGATCCAGTCAACCACCGCAAATGTGATGACGAGACAATAAACTACCATCGTCGGCCCTGAGAATCTTGACGCTCTTTCGAGAATCAGCCTCGATTCTTCGACCGAACCTGCTTTATCCTGCGCCGCTCCCCATTTGTTTAGCAAATAGACCATGACGCCCCAGAGAGCGAAATAGATAACGGACCGGGCGATCCACGTCCAGGGTAATAAATATATTCCGCGGGCATGAATGGCATGTTCGGTCGGAGCCATGTGGGTCCATTCGTAAATACTGTGGGTATAGACACCGATAGCGAGCGGAATGAACATCAGGAACACAAGCGGCAGCGTCCGCGAGGCCGCTTCGACGATACGCCGAATAACCACGCCCCACGCTCCGCCCGTTAGATATTGCAGCATTAAAACGCCCAGGCTGCCGATGGCGATACCGCCCCAGAAAATAAATCCGAGCAGCCACGAACGCAGCGCCTGTTCCGTATTAAAATACAGCCCAACCGCCCAGATTATAAGAGCGATACCGCCAATGCCAAGAGCGAGTGTCCGTAAACGGTTGATCTCAACAGGTGTTTGAAAATTTTCAGGATTCGCCATTTAGGGTTTTCCTCCGTGAGGTTCTGTTGTCTCAACCGACTTCGGAGGTGCTGAGTTTGACTCAGTTTTTGAACTCATCTTGAGTGTCTCTTCCGGATTCTGGCCTACCTGCAGGGCCCGTATGTAGGCAACGATCGCCCATCGGTCCGCGGGTTGAACAACATACGAGTAGCTGTTCATTTTGCCCCATCCGTTTGTAATTACGTCGAAAAAATGGCCGACGGGAGCGTTTCGCAGGCGGTCGTCATGATAGGTCGGCGGTTTTGAAAAACCTCGCCTTACGATCATGCCGTCGCCGTTGCCGACTGGTCCGTGGCAAACGATACAGTAAATGTTGTAGCGTTCCTGACCGCGGTCGATCAATTCCTTTGTAACAGGCACCGGAAACTCATCAATATCGTTCGGAAAGCTGGCTACCAGCGTATTTCCGGACGCATCCGTTGTTGTCGCGACCGCTGCATTCAAATTCGGATTGTCTATTTTACCTGTGTAAAAAGCTTTATCGTCGTGCAATTGCCCACGAGCCACTGTTCCATCGATCCGATCGCGGGATGCGCGTTTATCACCAAAGAATTCGCTTTTCTTATATGCCCGATACCGCGGCTGGTCCTGCATATCAAAGCGGACGCCGCAACCTGCTGCGACAACGCTAATTGTCACAATAAACAAGCCTAAAAATCTTGTGCGGCTAAAGCCGAACCAGTGAGGTTTATTCATCAACATCAAAAACCTCCTGTGCGTCCAAGCTCTCCATAAAACTTTTTGTCTGAGCGTAATCGTATTTGGGATCGGCCGATTCGATTATCAGAAAAAATTTCTCACGTGTCGCCAGCGCAAAACGCGGAACATTAAAAACCGGGTGATAGGGCGACGGAAGGCCGTTTAAGAACAACATTCCAAAGACGGCGACAAATGCCGAGAAAAGTATCGTCAATTCAAATGTTGCCGGAATAAACGACGGAAGACTAAAAGCCGGGCGTCCGCCGACGATGATCGGCCAATCGATGACGTGTGTAAAGTACTGAAGGCCGAGACCTGCCAGCAGGCCGGTTATTCCGCCGGAAAATATCAGATAAGGCAAAATGCTTCGCTTGATTCCGAGAGCCTCGTCGATCTCATGCAGCGGGAAAGGCGAGAAAGCATCGGTCTTGGTATAGCCGGCATCGCGCACCTTTCGGGCAGCGTCGACCAATTGAGTCGCTGTATCAAATTCAGCTAGTATCCCGTGAAGGTTGTTTCCCATAGCTCTAACTAACTTCTTGTTCAAATCTCGCCGAGACTAAATCCCGGCCTCATCGGCCCTTAACTATTCGGCGGATCCGTACGGTCGTAGGTTTCCTCGATCAAATTTACATTCTCTTCGAAATCCTGATGATGGCCGTGGACATTTGCCTCGGGCAGCAGCGTCCTTACCTCAAAGATCGAAATGATCGGCACGAACCGGACGAACAGATAAAGCAAAGTAAAGAATAAACCGATCGTTCCGGTAAACATCGACAGATCGAAAACGGTCGGAGAATACATCGCCCAAGACGACGGCAGAAAATCGCGGTGCAGACTCGTCACAATAATGACAAACCGCTCGAGCCACATACCGACACTCACAACAATCGCTATCGTGAACAGCCAGAATTCGCTTTCCCTGAAACGCTTGAACCATAAAAGCTGGATCGATAAGCCGTTACAAAAGATCAGGAGCCAGTACGACCACCAATACGGGCCCTCCCATATTCGATTCTTGACCATGAAAACTTCGTATTCCGAGGCACTGTACCAGCCGAAAAACGCTTCCATGAAGTAGCCGTACACTACGATCAGGCCGGTTGCAAGCATGACCTTGGCCATGAAGATCAGATGGGTGTGCGTGATAAAATCCTGCATCCTGTACCAGCGTCTGAGCGGGATACAGAGAATGAGAACCATCGCAAATCCGGCGAATACGGCTCCGGCCACAAAGTACGGCGGGAAGATCGTCGCGTGCCAACCCGGAACTTGTGAAACCGAGAAGTCGAATGAAACGATCGAGTGAACTGACAAAACCAGTGGCGTCGAAATACCGGCCAGGATGAGATATGTTATCTCGTAACGGTGCCAGTGCCGTGCAGATCCGCGCCAGCCCCACGAAAGTGCGGCGTAAACAAATCTAAAATATTTATTCTTTGCCCGGTCGCGTAAAGTAGCGAAATCCGGGATCAGCCCCACATACCAGAACAACAGCGAAACGGTCGCGTACGTTGAAACGGCAAACACGTCCCATATCAAAGGGCTACGGAAATTGGGCCACAGGCCCATCGTATTTGGGTATGGGAAAAGCCAGTACGCCGCCAACCACGGGCGTCCCGTATGCAGCAGCGGAAACATCGCGGCGCAGGCCACCGCGAATAATGTCATCGCCTCGGCAAAACGGTTGATGGACGTTCGCCATTTTTGGTTGAGAAGCAGCAGGATCGCGGATATCAGAGTACCGGCGTGGCCGATACCAATCCACCAAACGAAGTTGATAATATCAAATGCCCAGCCGACAGGCTGGTTGTTTCCCCAAATGCCGATACCGTTTGCAAGCAGCCAGATCGTCGTAAACAACAGCAATTGGGCCACCATAAAGGCGATCCCGAATCCGATGAACCAGTGAAATGGCGTCCGTTTCTTTAGCGTTATGTCGCTGATCTTGTCAGTTACACTTGCAAAAGTGTGATCGCCCTCGATCATTGCCGGGTGAAGTTTCTCTTGTAGGTCTTTTTGATCCTTCATATTATCGAGAAATTTGAGGCTGCGGATGTTTCAACGAAACGTCTTAGTGCCCTTCTCCTCCCGTTGTTTTGGTGGCCGGTTTTGCTCCGACTGCAGGTCGTTGAACGAGCACTTTGTAGTCCGGCATTTCTTTATTCTGATTCTTAAGCCCGGCGAGATATGTAGTTCGCGGCTGAGTATTTAACTCGTTGAGCAATTTATAATCGCGATGGTCCTTTTTGACGCGTGCAACCTTGCTGTTCGGATCGCTGATGTCGCCGAATGTGATTGCCTCTGTCGGGCACGCGGACTGACAAGCGGTCACCACTTCGCCATCACGGATCTTGCGGCCGTCTTTTTCGGCCTCGATACGAGCTGCCGAAATACGCTGAGTGCAATAGGTACATTTTTCCATCACACCGCGGCTGCGGATAGAAACTTCCGGATTTCGCATCAATTTATATTGCGGCGTATTCCAGTCCTGATAAAGCAGGAAGTTAAATCGGCGAACCTTATAAGGGCAGTTATTCGAGCAATAGCGAGTTCCGACACACCGGTTATAGACCATGTCGTTTAGACCCTCGGCACTGTGAACCGTGGCGTGCACCGGACAAACAACCTCACACGGTGCCTGTTCGCACTGCTGGCAAAGCACCGGCTGGAAATGCGGACCTTCTGGATTGTTTATGTCCCCGCCATAGTAAGCGTCGATCCTGAGCCAGTTGTCTTCAAAATTTCTCGACACTGGGGCCGGTCCTCCCGCAGGTGCGGAAACTGATTTCGGTGTTTCGGCCTGGGCGGTGGCGGAATGTGTTTCGGTAACGCTTGCAGAAGGT
>JBGTCS010000461.1:0-12387 GCA_041748715.1 Pyrinomonadaceae bacterium
CTGGGTATCAAAAATTTTGCGATATATCTCAGCCACAGCGACGTTTTGGCCTGCATTCTGGAAACTGTCGGCGTAACTGAAACTATGCAGCAGCAGACATTTGCCGCTATCCGTAGTTTTAGTAAATTCAATATCGAAGGCTTTGTCAGTGAATTACAAGAAGTCGGCGTTTCCGAAAAAGCTTCGACCGTTCTTGCCGATCTTTTTCTTAATACCGACGAGGTTTTGAATCAGGAACACGACGTTAACCGCACGATCGTAGGCAATCTACTAAATATCGTCAACAGCGAGACGCTGACCGATCTCGGCCAGATACTTCGTCTGACTGGACGAAAGCCCGTTCTTATCGATCCGGCATTGCCCTGCGAATCGCCGTTTGGCCCCGGAGTAGTGTTCGAAGCCCGCACCTCCGGACTTGAGACCTTGGGCTGGGGCGGTTATGTCAAAAGGACAACGGACGAACAGCCGGGCGTGCTCGCGTTCTCATTCGAGATCGAAAACATAATAGAGCTAATGGAAAACAGCAACGTTTTTCCACGGCCGATAGCCGAGTCGGATTCGACGACGGCTTTGTAATAAAATATCAATATGGCTAGCACAAACCCTGCACGCGGCATGCGCGACTTTCTACCCGCTGACATCAGAAAGCGCAATTACGTGATCGGCATTATTAAAGAAGTTTACGAGTCTTACGGATTTGAACCCCTCGAAACGCCTGCCGTCGAGAATATCGAAACGCTCACCGGAAAGTACGGCGAAGAAGGTAACCAACTCATCTACAAGATCCTAAAACGGGGGGATAAGTTGGCAGAGTCTGCAAAGTTGGCAGAGTCGCCCGAGTCTGACGACTCGGCAAACTCGGTAAACTCTCTCGCAGATCTAGCCCTGCGTTACGATCTGACAGTTCCGTTAGCCAGAGTTGTCGCTAATAACAAAAACGATCTGCCTAAATTCTTCAAGCGATACCAGATCCAACCCGTCTGGCGTGCGGATCGTCCTGCGAAAGGTCGCTTTCGTGAGTTTTATCAATGTGATGTTGACTCTATCGGGTCGCGGTCGATGCTTGTTGAAGTTGAATTGATATCAGCTGTAGGCGATATCTTAACAAAACTCGGCTTTGACGATTTTATTATAAGGGTGAATCATCGGGGAATTCTTGGCGGAATCCTCAGAATGCGAGGAGTTGATGAAACTCGATTTGCGGAAGCCTTAACTTCAATCGACAAGCTCGACAAGATCGGCGAAAAAGGTGTGATCGATGAACTCGTTACTAAAGGTATAGCAAAATCAACAGCAACAGAAATTCTGGAAAGCTTTCGTATCATGCATACGATTTATGCAACCATGATTACAAGCGATAAGCTTCACAATCTCGTGTGGTGGATGGGTGACAAACCATTTCTCGTCGGGGTTCTAAAAAATGCGCGAGAAGAATTCATAGGGTCGCCCGAGGCTTTAGAAGGAATAGACCATCTTTTAGAAATTGCGCGACCTCTAGATTCAGTGGACGTTGGAAAACATATCAAATTTGACTTTACCCTTGCCCGCGGATTGTCATATTACACCGGCACGATAATGGAGATCAATGTTCCCGATCTCGCAGGTTCACTCGGCGGCGGCGGGCGATATGACGGGCTGATCGGGATGTTTGGAAAAGAGCAAATTCCGGCTTGCGGATTTTCACTCGGTCTCGAACGCATCCTTGTCGTTATGGAAGAACGCGGGATGTTTCCGCCCGAGATCGCCGAATCGACGCCTGCGGATGTGATGGTTACGATCTGGAACGGTGAGACCATAGACGAATCGTTAACACTTGCAAATGAATTGAGAAAACAAGGTCTTCGCGTCACGCTTTATCCCGAACCCGACAAACTCGGGAAACAAATGAAATACGCCGATTCGATAAAGGTTCCATACGTCTGCGTCCTCGGCGAGTCTGAGATCGCGGATGGCACTGTTACGTTAAAGAATATGAAGAGCGGCGAACAAGAAACTGTCGTCCGCAGTGAAATTGGTGGAAAGATCAATGTCGCGTAGCGACCTCTGAATTCAACCGTCGCTGACGCGACGAGACTTTATTTCTATTGAGATCCGTGGGTTGAAACCCGCGGCTAAATTCATTCCGCCGCTACGCGGCTTTACGAAAATGACCGATCAAATTATTCAAAATTATCATTCCGACACGCTCCAGTCCTTTCGCAATTACAAAAAAATGGCGGAGCGGGCCATCGAGCAGGTTTCCGACGAGCAGTTTTTTGCTCTGATCGATGCCGAGGCGAATTCTATCGCCTTGCTCGTCAAACATATCGCGGGCAATTTGCGTTCGCGTTGGACTGATTTTTTAACGAGCGATGGCGAAAAGCCCGATCGGCTTCGCGACACTGAGTTTGAGCTGATCGGTGATACTCGCGAATCGCTGATGCAATTTTGGGAATCGGGCTGGCAGACGCTTTTTGATGCGGTCGAGCCGCTCACCGCCGAGGATTTTTCACGAACGGTGACGATACGCGGAGAACCTCATTCGATCGTCGAAGCACTAAATCGACAGCTAACCCATTACGCATATCATGTCGGCCAGATCGTACTGCTCGCCAAACATTTCAAGTCGTCTGATTGGAAAACTCTTAGCGTTCCCAAAAACCGGTCCGCCGACTTCAATAAATTTCTCGCTGAGAAACAAGCTGCCGGCGAATCAAAAACCGACCGTATTGAAGCTCCGCACGAATTTGCAAAGTTGGATCGACAAGCCTAGGCATATTTGCGTCTAAGTGGAAGAACATCTCCCGCAGAGCCGCAAAGTTGCAAAGGAAATCCCAAAATCTAATATTTCTTCTTCCCAGCTTTGCGTCTCTGCGTCTTCGCGGGAAATCTTCTCCCGCAGAGCCGCAAAGTCGCAAAGGAAATCCGAAAGACCTAAACAATTTCTTTATCCTGCTCTGCGTCTCTGCGTCTTTGCGGGGAAATCTTCTCCCGCAGAGTCGCAAAGGCGCAAAGGAAATCCGAAAGACCTAATCAATTTCTTTATCCTGTTCTTCGTCTCTGCGTCTTCGCGGGAAATCTTCTCCCGCAGAGCCGCAAAGTCGCATATAGTTCCTATCTTTGTTCATCTGTGCTAATCTGTGGACTGTTTTATGAAAGCCATCTCCATCCTTGGTTCTACCGGCTCGATCGGCTGTAACACTCTCAAAGTAATCGAACATCTCGGCGACACTCGCGTCATAGCCATGGCCGCGGGGCGAAACATGTCTAAGTTTGCGGCCCAGATCGCCAAATTCGAACCAGAACTGGTGTCGTGCGAGGACGAAGGATGCGCCGAGGCTCTGGAGCGTGAGTTATATGCCCTCGGTGCAAAAACCCCAACAATCGAAATTGGCAGCGCAGGTTTGATCAGCGTTGCAACTCATCCTGAGGCGGAAACAGTCGTTTCGGCGACGGTCGGAGCCATCGGATTTTTGCCAACGCTTCGTGCTATTGAGGCCGGCAAACGGGTCGCTCTGGCAAACAAAGAAACCCTCGTCATGGCCGGTGAACTGATGACCGCGGCGGCCAAAAGCTCAGGTGCCGAGATCCTGCCCGTCGATTCGGAACACAACGCTATCCATCAATGCCTCAGAGGCGAAAGCCGAAGCGAGGTAAAGCGGATAATTCTGACTGCGTCGGGCGGCCCGTTTCGAAACAGCTCAAAAACTGAGATTGAGAATGCCACCCGCGAAGAAGCCCTGAAGCACCCGAATTGGAAAATGGGCGACAAGATCACGATCGACTCGGCAACGCTGATGAATAAAGGACTCGAGGTGATCGAGGCCCGATGGCTTTTTGACTTCGAGGCCGATCAGATCTCGGTCATCGTTCATCCTCAATCGATCGTTCATTCGATGGTCGAGATGGTCGATGGATCGATCATCGCTCAAATGGGCGTCACGGATATGAAACACGCGATCCAATACGCACTAACGTATCCCAACCGTAAAGAAAATTGCACTCCGCCGCTCGATCTGGCGTCGCTCAGCCAACTTAATTTCGAAGAACCTGATCTTGACCGCTTTCCCTGCTTAAGGCTTGCTTACGAAGCCCTTCGCTCGGGCGGCACGATGCCGGCGGCTTTGAACGCGTCAAACGAGACAGCCGTTCAGGCCTTTTTGGACGGACGGATAAAATTGTCCGAGATTGCTCAAATAAACGAAGCCGTTCTGGGCGCCCATAAAAATCAAACCGGAGCCGATATGGACGCGATTCTCAGGGTCGACCAGGAAGCGAGGGCGGCGGCGGGCAGCATTTTATCCGCCAGAGCGAATTCAGCGGCCGTCACACATTAAGTTGACTCGCCTTGCACGCGGTCTTAAACTTTTAATTTACAACTGCGGCCCTCGATAATGGTTCTAACCGCTTTTACTTTTGAGAAGGAAATTTATTAATGCCTGATATTTTAATTTCGATCCTAGCTATTGTTTTTGTCCTCGGTGTGGCGATCAACATCCACGAATTTGGCCACTTTATAGTTGCCAAGTATTTTGGAATGCGTGTCGAGGCCTATTCGTTTTTTGGTCTCGGGCCGCGCGTTTGGGGTTTTAAGGTCGGGCACACGGATTATCGTATCTCGGCGATCCCGCTGGGAGCGTACGTAAAACTTTACGGCGATGAGGCGACCGGGCCGCTCGAGGGCGGTGTCGATCGATCCGACGCGGTGCCGGAATCTGAGCTTTACGAACTGCGTCCACGCTGGCAAAAGTTTCTGGTCATGATCGGCGGGCCGTTCATGAATATTGTTCTCGCTCTGGCTATCCCGTTTACATTGAATATGATGTACGGAGTGCCGGCAAATCCGTCGCCCATTGTCGGGTTTGTAAAAGCAGAAGGAGCAGCCGACCGTGCCGGGATTCAGGCCGGTGACAGGATCGTAAATTTCGCCGGTGTCGAAAATCCTTCATGGGACCGCGTTCGGGATGAGGCGTTGCTGATTCCTGAAAAACAGGTGCCTATCGTAGTCGAGCGCGGCGGCCAGCGTACCGAACTGACCATCGCCCCCTCAAAGGTCACAGAGAACGGCCAGTCAGGCGGTTTCCTCGATATGCAGCCAGATGCAGGGACTGAACCGGTGGTCGTCGGATCTGTCGAATCGACGATGCCTGCGGGTGCGTCCGGGCTTCAAAAAGGTGATTGGATCACTTCGGTCAATGACAAAGCGATTCGCAATAGTCAGGAAATGAAGGCCATGGTCGGCGAATTAAAAGACCAGCCGATCAAATTGACAATCAGCCGCGACGGCGAGCGAAGCGAGATCACCACAAATGCCGTCGAAAAAGACGGCGAATGGCTGATCGGCATTCGTTTTGATTCGTCGCTGCTCTCGGCCAGAGAGCCGGTCGGCGTGGTTGGGGCGTTTACCGAAGCGGTAAATCAAAATCTGCGAATTCTGCGTCTTACCGGCAAAGCTCTGGGCCAGGTCGGCACCGGCGAGCGTTCCGCCCGAGATACGGTTTCGGGCCCGATCGGCATCGGCCAGGTCATTATAACAACCGTTTTCGCTAGCGGTTTCATTGGCCTGCTATCCGTACTGATGTATATCAGCCTGAGTCTCGGCGTGATGAATCTGCTGCCGATACCGATGCTAGACGGCGGCCAGATCATGGTTCTCGGCATCGAAAAGGTCTTGTCATGGTTTGGAAAAACGCTCTCTATGGCGGCACGCGAGCGTATCCAGTTAAGCGGCCTTGCCATCGTGCTTTTGCTGATGGTAACGGTCATTTTCTTTGACGTGTCGCGGCTGATATCGAAATAACAGTAACCACAGATGGACACGGATAAGCACAGATAGTTCGACTTACAATTATCGGTGTGCATCTGTGTTAATCTGTGGTTTCATTTTGAAATGAGTAAAAAGACAAAACAGATAATGGTTCGGGACGTGGCAATTGGCGGCGGAGCCCCCGTTGTGGTCCAATCGATGACCAAAACGGACACGACCGATGTCGACGGCACGATACGTCAGATCGAAGAAATGGTTGAGGCTGGCTGCGAAATTGTTCGTATCGCCGTACCCGACGATGACGCGGCCGCGGCGATGCACAAGATCCGGAAACGCACCAATGTTCCGATCGTCGCTGACATTCACTTTCATTACAAACTCGCTCTAAAAGCACTCGACGCCGGTATCGACAAACTCCGATTAAATCCGGGAAACATTGGTCATATAGATCGGGTTCGCGAGGTCGTGCGGGCGGCCGAAGCCCAAAAAGTCCCGATTCGCATCGGCGTTAATGGCGGTTCTCTTGAAAAAGACTTGTTAAAGAAATATGGCTCGGCAACCGCGGAAGCGATCGTTGAGAGCGGTATGCGGCATGTTCGCATTCTCGAAGACCTCGGTTTTAGTAATACAATAATTTCCTTAAAAGCATCGGATGTAAACCGCATGGTTGAGGCCTATCGCTTGATGGCTGCAAAGGTTGATTACCCATTTCACTTGGGCGTCACAGAGGCCGGTACGCCATTTGGCGGAACGATAAAATCTGCTATTGGTCTCGGCATCTTGCTTCACGAAGGCATCGGCGACACGATCCGCGTTTCGCTCGCCGCCGAACCGCACGAAGAAGTTCGCGTCGGCTGGGAGATCTTAAAATCCCTCGAACTCAGAAAACGCGGAGTCACCGTCGTTGCATGCCCTACTTGTGGCCGGCTCGACATCGATAATTTTGTCGAGATCGTGACAGAGGTCGAGCGCCGTCTGGCTCATGTCGAGGAACCGCTTCACCTGTCCATTATGGGCTGTGCCGTCAACGGCCCCGGGGAAGCTCACGATTCGCAGCTCGGCATCACGTTTGGCCGCAATGTCGGGATGATCTTTAAGGACGGGGTCCCAATGAGAAAGGTAGGCGGCGAGGACATTGTCGAAGAGTTTGTAAAAGAAGTAGAACTGCTGCGAAAAGAAGGAGCCTCCGCAAAATCACTTTTGGAAACAAAGCCGCTCGTTCAAATTACATAGCAAAAAGGGGCAAGTACCTTGTGCTCTGCGTCTCTCGCTGCTTTGCGGGAAAATCTTCTCCCGCAGAGTCGCAAAGTCGCGGAGGAAATCTAAAGATCCAATACTTTCTTCTTCTCCGCTCTGCGTCTCTCGCGTCTTTGCGGGAAAATCTTCTCCCGCAGAGTCGCAAAGTCGCAAAGGAAATCCCAAAAAACCCGACAATTTCTTCTTCCCTACTCTGCGTCTCTCGCGTCTTTGCGGGATATCTCCTCCCTAAAAGCACACTCCCTACCGGTCGTGTTTCCGCCTTTATGGATACAGGATGGTCAGCGGCCAAACCGGAATATTTCTTAGCACGCCAAATACAATCAGAACAATCAAAAAAGTCCACAAAAACCATGGCCTTGTCGGCCACATCGGCAACGCCTTGCCTCGGACGGCCAAAACGGCGAGAGATACAAAAACATATAAAAATATCACAGCCCAAACCGGAACGAGTAAGTTAAAATCGAGAGCCGGGATAATATCACCGTGGAACAGCGAATGAAACCCACGCGTCAATCCGCAACCCGGACACGCGATTCCGGTTACCGTAAGTAGCGGACAGACAGGAAAAAACCCGGCCTTGGACGGATCAAACAAAGCCACGACAGCCACACCGCCGGCCATCGCCGCAGCAGCCGTTGCGGCCAGCAGCCGCTTGGTTACCCATCTATCAAAACCGGAATTTTCTAAAGAGCGTGCAACATTGCTCATGACGATATTTTAGCAGGCCGAGTCAAGCAGTCATTCCGACAAAAAGCGCGTCGGCCGAGATCTTGCGGTTGATGTTCACGGCAAAATTCTCACGCATTTTATCGATCGAGGCGAGCCACGTCGGAAAATCGGCGCCTTGGGCATTTTGAGCAAGTCGTTCAAGTTTGTCGGCGACGTCGGTGTTTACGATCCGTGTCACATCGCCGCTGACTATTAATGTCCAGACATCGTGAATAAGAGACTCTAAAATCTCGAGATTACCCTCAAACCTGTCCTTGTTTTTCGCGTCATTCATCTCCTCGGAAATCCTGAGCAGCCCAGCACGATCGCCGATGTCGATGACATTTGCAACGACGGCGAACATCATATCGCGCCGGACACGAAATTGCTCGACATTGATCGAAACCGCACGGCCGATGCTTCCACGCGACAATCTCGCTGCCAGCCTTGCTTCGTCACGAGTAAACGCCCGCTCGTCGACCAGAAAATCTTCGATCTGCTGGTCGTCAATCGGGCCGAATCTTATTGTCTGACAGCGTGAACGGATAGTGGGCAGCAGAGACTCGGGCCGCGAAGTGATCAGAAATATATGGGTGGTGGACGGCGGTTCCTCAAGAGTTTTAAGCAGGGCGTTCGCGGCCGGATCATTCATTTTATCGGCGTCGTCAATGATAAAGAAACGGGCCGGGGACTCGTAAGGCCGAAAATAGGCTTCGGATTCGAGATGACGCACGGCGTCTACCAGAATATTCCGGTTATATGGAATGACCGTGCCGACATCCGGATGGTGGCTGAATATCACTTTTTTGTGAGCGTCGCGGTCGTCGGGCTTGGGAAAGCTAAAAATACTCGTGCGGCGACAGGCCGGACAGACATCGCAGGCCTCGCCGTCTTTAGGCCCTATACAGATAAATGCCATTGCCAATTCGAGAGCAAACTGGCGTTTGCCGATACCGTCGTCGCCGGCAAAAAGCAGCGAATTGGGCACACGGCCTTTTGAAACGAGGTGATGCAGAGTCTGCTTGATATGTTCGTTTCCGACAAGCTTGTTGAACATTTAATTAAGGATCGCCAGCGTCAACTGCCTGACCCGCTCCTGAATTTCGTCAATCGAACCCGAGGCATCGACGATCCGAAAACGTTCGGGTTCCCGCTCCGCAATCCCGAGATACGCGGTTCGAACACGTTCATAAAACTCGAACGTTTCCTCATCCATCCGATTCTTTTTCGCATTCGATTCGTCGCGAGCGATCATTCGGTTCATGGCGTCGCCGACCGGAATATCAAAAAAGAGGGTCAGGTCGGGTTTCAGGCCGCCGGTCGCGAGTTCGATCACCTGCAGGACCTTGTCCTCCGGAAAGCCGCGCCCGGCCCCCTGGTAGGCAAAGGTCGCGTCGGCGTATCGGTCCGAGATGACGACCCGGCCTTCGGCAATGATCGGTTTGATAAAAAATTCGACATGCTGCGCGCGGTCGGCCGCAAATGAAAGCAGTTCCGCCATCGGAGCTACCGTTTCTTCGGTTTCCAGAAACGCTTCGCGAAGACGCCGTCCGAGCGGCGTACCACCGGGTTCGCAGGTTGTCACCAGATCGATACCGCGCGAAAGTAAATTGGCGGCGAGCATTCTCAATTGGGTAGATTTGCCGCTGCCGTCGATCCCTTCAAAGGTGATGAACTTTCCTTTCAAGATGAATGCTCAGGCGCCGGGCGGCGCTCCTGTGAGATCGACGAAATTGCATGCTTAAATATCAGAACATCCGGCCCTCCTACGTCTAGAAGCACCGAAAATTTGTCAAAACTCTTGATCCGGCCGGATACTGTTGCACCCTGCAAAAGATGTATCACAACCGCGATCCGCTCGCGGCGAGCCGAGTTTAAAAAGGCATCCTGAATGTTTTGAGCAACCTGCTTTTCCATAACGAATCCTCGATTCCAAGTAATAAATACCAAGGGATGTTTGTCCCGATTATACCAAATTTGGCCGACACGACAATAATTATGCATCATCGGTGGCCAAACAGCTAAAAAGCTTATTTCGAACGCTTTCGTCATCTCCAAAACCATCGAGCCATTGGACTTCGGCTTCGCGACGAAACCATGTTAATTGACGTTTTGCATAGTGGCGAACATCCTGTTTCGATTGCTCGATCGCGGATTCTAAACTTCGCTCGCCTCTGAGATACTCGCATACTCGCCGGTATGCATGGGCACCGAGGGCATTGGTCGATTCGTCAACGCCTTCACCGATCAGCCGCTTGACCTCATCGACAAGCCCGGCTTCAAAATGTTCCTCGGTCCGTCGGTTTATTTTTTTATAGAGTTGGTCGCGGGGAGGATTAAGAACAGAGAGTTTTATTCTTGATGCAAACTCTGGCGGAGTTGCTCGATTGGGCTGTTGTGCCGATATCTTTTCACCGGTTTGAAAATAAACCTCCAGACCTCGGATTACTCGCACATAATCGCGTTCAGGCAACCTGGCGGCGGCAGCGGGATCGACACGCTTCAGCATTCGATGAATAAATTCCGGCCCGCGTTTTACGTATAACCCCGTGATCCGCCGGCGTAGCTTTTCGTCGGTTTTTGGACTGTCAAAAAGCGGCTGTCGGAGCGTACGAAGATAAAATCCTGTGCCGCCGACCAGTATCGGAACCTTTCCGCGACTCTCGATCTCGCTGATCTTTACCGCGGCGTCCGCTGCCCAATCCGCGGCCGTATAATTGATATTCGGATCGACATAATCGATCAAATGATGCGGCACTCCCCGCATTTCCTTTTCGCTCGGTTTTGCGGTGGCGATCTGGATACGCTTGTAGATCTGGACCGAATCGCAATTTATTATTTCTCCGTTGATGCGTAATGCCATATCGACCCCGAGCGCGGTTTTCCCCGAAGCGGTAGGGCCGCAAATGGCGTAAATTAGTGGTTTTAGGGAATTATTCGGCACAAACAAGACAAAGATTATCACAATTTAGGATTCAGGCTTTAGAGATTACGACTGCTGAGTTCATATCCTATTTTATATATTGTGCGTATATCTCTATCCATCGATGGCATTTGCACACAACCTTGACAAAGACATTCGGGACAGTAAGAATCTCTTTCTCCGTTTGAAGTCATTCAACTTTAATTTTCGAGTATCTTATGACCCTTGAGATCGGCATTACTTTTACAATTTTGATAATCGCTATCGTACTTTTCATCACCGAATTTGTGCGGATTGATCTGGTTGCGTTGGGCGTGCTCGTTGCACTCGCACTAACCGGCGTCGTTACGACCGAACAGTCGGTCGCGGGTTTTAGTAATCCCGCAGTTATTACCGTCTGGGCAATGTTCATTTTGTCGGCGGGGCTGACGCGGACTGGGGTTTCGGGTTATATAGGAAATCAACTTTTGCGGTTTGCGGGCGGAGGCGAGGGAAAGCTGATCGCAGTTCTAATGACCCTTACCGCTCTGCTCTCGTCATTTATGAACAACATCGGCGTGGCGGCGATGTTTTTGCCGATTACCATGGATGTCGCCCGACGGACCCGTCATCACGTTTCTCGGCTGCTGTTGCCGATGGCCTATGGTTCGCTGCTCGGCGGTCTTATTTTGTTGATCGGAACGCCGAGCAATCTAATCGTCCGCGACGCTCTTCGCGAGGCGGGACTTAGACCATTTGCAATGTTCGATTTTACAATCGGCGGGCTGATCATTCTAGTTTTGAGCGTTGCCTACGTCGCCTTGATCGGACGGCGCTTTCTGCCGATTCATGAATCAGTGGAACCGATGGCCGCAAACCAGTTGAACGATGAGGAGGCTCATGACCGCTATAGTCTTGAAGAACGCCTTGCGAACCTGATCGTCCCGGCGGGCAGCCCGCTTGTCGGCAAAACACTCGGTGAAAGCCGTATCGGGCTTGCACTTGGACTAAACGTTTTGAGCATCAGACGCAGTCGCGGACGAAGAATTCCGGCAAAACCGGATGTAAGAATTGAAGAAGGCGACCGTCTGCTGATCCTAGGACGTCTAAATCGAATCGAAGATTTGGCGGCTAATCCGATCATAACAATCGAAGAAAAAGTAAAGGCTTCGACAGGATTGATCTCAAAAAATATCGGCTTAGCCGAAGCCACCGTTACCGAGAACGGAGTCTTAGCGGGCAGATCGCTTGCCGAAGTTGAGTTTCGTGCCAAATACGGACTAAATGTATTGGCATTTCAGCGAAACGGCGACATAGTTCGCACCGATATTCGAAGCATCACACTAGAACCCGGCGACCGGCTTCTTTTACAAGGTTCTAAAATCCAGTTTGAGTTACTTTCAGATTCTGACGGAGTTGTTGCTATTTCAGCCGAAAAAGCAGACGAATACGGGCTAAGCGAACAGCTTTTGCTTGCAAACGTTCCCGAAGGTTCAATTCTAGTCGGTCAAACTTTGGCTGAAAGCCGGCTCGGTGCCGCATTTGGACTGTCCGCTCTTGCCGTTGCCCGCGAAAATGGTGACTGGGCGATGCCCGAAGCGGAATTGACGCTGAAAGCCGGTGACCGGCTAATCATCGGCGGTCAGCCTCAGGATATAGAGGTAATCAAAGGATTGAGTTCATTCGAAGTCGATCGCAATGTTGACGTTGAGCGAGAACAGCTGGAATTCGGTTCGCTTGAGATCGTTGACGTCATGCTCTCGCCATATAC
>JBGTCS010000462.1:0-7213 GCA_041748715.1 Pyrinomonadaceae bacterium
AACAGCCGCACGACGAAATTATGTTTGTCCCGTTCTCCACGACGGCGATGAGATCGAGATCAAAAACGGGCGTCATCCGGTCGTCGAGGCTTCGCTTGGCAATTCTTTTATCCCAAACGATATCCGGATGAATAATTCGACAGATCGCTTGCTTGTGATTACCGGTGCAAATATGGGCGGCAAATCGACCGTGTTGCGTCAAGCGGCGATAATTCAGATCCTCGGGCAGATCGGCTCGTTCGTCCCGGCCTCATCGGCGAAATTGCCGATCTTGGACAGGATTTGGACTCGCGTCGGAGCTTCGGACGATCTCGCCTCCGGCCGGTCTACATTCATGGTTGAAATGACCGAGACGGCGTCGATACTCCACAATGCAACCCCGCGCAGCTTGATCCTGCTTGATGAGATCGGTCGTGGAACATCGACGTTTGATGGGCTTTCGATCGCGTGGGCAGTCGCCGAATATCTGCATAATTCACCCGAACACTCAGCAAAAACGCTATTTGCGACGCATTATCACGAACTGACGGAACTTGCTGAGAATCTGCCCGGAGCGAAAAACTATCAGATCACCGCTGCCGAGAAAGATGGCGAGGTTGTATTTCTTCACAAGCTTCAGCCGGGCAAAGCTTCCAAATCCTACGGAATTGCCGTTGCAAAACTCGCCGGTCTGCCGGTCGGCGTTATCGAGCGGGCTAAAGGAGTTTTGGAGAAATTGGAAAAATACGAGCTGGCAGTTTTTGCCGATGAAAAAAAGGAAGGTATTGCCAAAGCCGCCGGTGGACGAATCGCGGCTCAGTATTCGCTTTTCGCCGTAACAAACGAAAGCGCGATCGACGAATTGCGTGACATAAATATTGCAGATTTAACGGCCGACGAATCAAAACGTCTTTTGGAAAAGATCAAGACAAAGATCGTTTAGCCAAGATTCGGCGTGGGGCGTTTTTTGAGATTGAAGACCAATGCGGGGGGCCCGTGCGTAAGCAAGGGCGATAGATTCGAGTCAGGTTTTGGGGAGGAGGCGTGACCTCCGAGCTGCGCGATACGCCCTTGCTTACGCGCGGTCTTGCGCACGGAACCGGAGATTTTACGCTAATGACGAATCCGGGTTTAATCTGTTTCTAAAGCCATCATTCAAAAAACCTCAATATACGCCGGTTTCGAGTACGGCATGACCGTTATAATCAGTTGATCGCGGCCGTTGGTGCGGAGTTCGATTGAGATTTTTCGGACGATCTTTGCTTTTGAGACCGTTGGATTTACGGCAATTTGATCCGCCGACGTCTCGATCCATTTTTCAACATCAGCCCATTCTGGAAAAATGTTTTTGAGCAATGTCGATAACACATTGTGACTAGAGGGGGACAGTTTTCGATCTGGTTCGAGTTTTATGCTGATACCTATTTCGGCTTCGGCGATTTCTTTTTTTGTACCGTGAATTTCAAGTTTTATCTTTTTATCCGCCGACAAACCGGTCCAGGTATTGTTCTCGATCGTAGTAGATGTTTGATCGATCGTTAGTATTTTTGATAGACCCGAAACTGCCGTGTCGAATGAAACACAGAGGCCAATGACGTTTTCCTCAGCGGCTGCGAGCCCGCTTCCTGGATAACCAAACCATAAAACAGCGAACGGGCCGTCGATCGCCACGCCCAACTCGTTCCACCGCAACGATTTAAAACTCCCCTGATTCAAAATAATCGAATTATGAAGCGGGCTTTTGGACCAATCGTCCAGCGCGAGCGTCGGTACAGCTTGTCCAGTCGATGTCCGATAAAGCGTTTCGTATCCCTGGCCTTTGTAGCCGGTTTTTAATCGAGACGGTGCATCGATTACGCACGGCCATGTTTTCTCATCCTTAATATCGTAAGGACAATTGCTCCAACTGTGGGTCAGGCTTTTCAAATTCTGTACAAGGTCAAGAGCACGCCGGTTTGCGAGGATACTCAGTCCCGACGACGATCGCAATACGGGCTGTCCGTTCGCCGCGCGATACTTGTTGACGATGTCCAAAAGGGCGACTTCTCGGTCTGAGATCGTATCCCCGACGCATGATACGGCCGTAAATATTTCGTCCCCCGCGCAGGGTCGCTGAGCGAGAGTGTAAACATTGGCCCCGCAAACGAGGATCAGCAGGATCGGGGTAAATATTATGACCACGTGTCGGAATTTATAATTCATTACAGTTCGTTAAAGAAAATCTAAACCCAAAAACGTAAACAAGCAATTTATCGAATCAGAAAGAAGTTAAAGAATATTACGAAATTCCATTGGTCAGCCGGTGGATCGGTTAGAGCGGAACTCTTACCGAAGTAGCGAAGGGACCCTGAAAAACGTCCAATGCGGAGATCCAGGTTACTTAGGGCTGCATTGACCGTTAATAATCTTTATTTTGCGGGACCGCTGCCTTCGCCATGATCTGGACGGGCTTTAATAAATCTACCATCGCTGATAAACTCATTTTTTGCATATTTTGCGAGTTTGCGATGATCGAAAATCTCAGTTCCCTTTCAATCGAAGAAAAGATCGGCCAACTTTTTTTTATCGGGATTTCCGGTCCCGAATTGGACGAGGATACTAAAGACCTTTTGGCGGAGATTTCGCCCGGCGGAATTTGTCTTTTCGCGAGGAATATCAAGGCGGCCGCCCAGACGCGGGACCTGCTGGACGGGATTCGTTTAGTTCTCAGCGTCGAGCCCATGCTGAGCATCGACCAGGAAGGCGGGCTGGTAGATAGACTACGACGGCTGATGACGCCGATGCCGGCAGCCAGCAAGATCAAAAACGCGGCCGACGCGACAACTCTGGCGGCAATTATCGGGGAAGCACTTCGCATTCTCGGCTTTAATATGAATTTTGCACCCGTTGTCGATGTCGTGACGGGCGATCGCGGGAAATCTTCGAACGGGCTATTTTCGCGGACCTTTGGCGATCCTCCGGATCAGGCAGCAACGTTACCACAGACGTTCCTGAATGCCCTGCAGCGAAACGGGATCGTCGGTTGTATAAAACATTTTCCCGGCTTGGGAGCATCCGGCGTCGATTCCCACGAAGAACTTCCGTCGGTCGCAATCTCAGAGACGGAGTTTATTGACGTTGACCTTGTTCCATATCGGGAACTCCTGCAAACAGATGCGGTTCAAGCAGTTATGGCGGCCCACGCCTGCTATCCGCAGCATAGCTTGCAAGAAAAGGATCAACGTGGGAAACTTCTACCATCTTCCCTAAGTTACAATTTCATTACCAAATTACTCCGCGGCGAACTAGGGTTTGATGGTTTGGTGATCACGGACGACCTCGAGATGGGAGCAATAATTAAAGATTACGGAATAGGCGACGCTTGTGTTCGCGCGGTTACGGCCGGAGTCGACATGCTGGCCATTTGCGCCGATCCGGAGTCGATTAGACAGGGTTACAACGCCGTTTTGGAGTCGGTTCGCAGTGAGGCGATCGATATCGCACGAATCGATGAGTCGCTTACCCGAATAGCTCAGGTGAAGTCTCAACTTTCCCCGCCCGCCGCCTTTGACCCGAGTCGCCTCGAAACCCTTTCAACTGAGATCGCATTATTAAACGAGCGATCACGCAGCTAGATATGGAGGAATAACTGATTTGCGTAAACTAATACTATTGCTTTTGATCCTTACCTTTTTTGCCACAGCCTCCACCTGCAGACGCCGAAATACCGAAGCCGTCACCGTGGCTCTTTCCGAAAAATTTACCGCGTTTGATACTTTGACATCCACCGCCTCGGACGTAGCTGCCGAACGCGTGCGAAATTTGATGTTCAATTCTCTTGTAAAAAAGGACGCGAATTTTGACTATGTCGGCGAACTTGCCAAAGAGATCAACAGTTCAGAGGACGGCACGGTAATAACCTTTGTGCTACAGGACGGAGTTAAGTTTCACAACGGCAAAGAATTTACGTCGGCGGATGTTAAATATACGTTTGACGAGTTATTTAAGAGCAATGGATTCAAATCAGGAGCGTTTTTTGACACCGTTCCGGTTGATAAATCCGACCAGTCAAAATCGACTCCAGCTCCGGACGCGAATGCAAAAACCAACGCACCAGCCACTAAATCCGAGCCCAAAACAAAACGGGTTGCTCATATTGTGTCGATCCAAACTCCTGATCCTAAAACTGTCATTTTTACGGTCACCAGACCGGCTCTTCGCAACCAGTTGTTGTCCAACCTCGTTGCGATTCCGATCATTCCCGAGGGCACGGCAGAACAGCAAAAGGATAATCCGGTCGGGTCCGGGCCGTTTAGATTTGCAGCATTCGACGCATCGCAAAATATCGTTGAATTGACGGCAAATACGGAGTATTGGAATGGTCCCCCGACAATCGCAAAATTGCGTGTCAAAACCGTAACGGATGCCAATTCCCTACAGGCCGAGCTCCAAACTGGCGGTGTCGATATTGCACCTCTGCCGTCAAATCTGCCGCCCGACACGCTAAAATCGATGGCCGATAACGGCAACCTCAAGGTCGATCAATTTGATGGTTCAAACATTCAATATCTCGTCTTTAACACCCAGTCCGCGCCGCTCAACAACGTCAAGATCAGACAGGCGATCGGATATGCGATTGACCGGCAAAAGATAGTGACGCAACTGTTTTTTGATCAGGCAAAGCTTTCCAGCTCGATCCTGCCGCCGCAATCATGGGCGTATACGCCGGGAACTGAATATAATTTTGATCCTGAAAAAGCAAAACAGTTGCTTCGCGAAGCGGGTTATAAAAACGAGCCGATTAACATCAAATACGGCGCCGGTAATGCCGCGGTAAATCAATATTCGCAAGTGATCCAAAGCTCTCTCACCGATATCGGTCTCAATGTCCAGATCGAGACGCTCGAGGTCAACACGATCCGCCAACAACTGGCTCAGGGCCAGTTTCAGATATATACAGGCCAATGGATCGGCGGTAATCAGGATCCCATTTTCTTACGCGATCTGTTTAGCTCGACAAAGATTCCGGGTGGCTCCGTCTCGTGCTGTAACCGCAGCCGCTATGTTAATACCGAGGTCGACAAGCTCGTTGAGGAAGCTATAAACGAAGTCAGCCGAGAACGTGCAAAGGCTCTATATGGCCAGACGTGGGAAATCATTAGCCTCGAACTGCCGCTTCTTCCGCTCTGGTATCCGGCAAACATGGTCGTTTCGAATAAGCGGATCGGCAATATCAAGGTCAGCCCGAGCGGCGACTGGAGTTTTATAAAAGATATCACCGCTACCGATTAGATTTACAGCAGTCCGGAATTGGGCTTGGCGTCTGCTAATCCCAACCGAAGGCGGGTTATGTGCAACATCAACTGGCTTGCACTTGACAATAAGTTCGCAGAAGTTAAAATTGGTGTTTGCCATGCGGGAGTAGCTCAGTGGTAGAGCGCGACCTTGCCAAGGTCGAAGTCGCGAGTTCAAATCTCGTCTCCCGCTCCACATCTTTGTAAGGATAAAGGCTAAGGGATAAAGGATAAAAATTTTCGCCTTTATCTTTTAGCCTTTATCCATTGCGAAAAAAAACGGCGGCGTAGCCAAGTGGTAAGGCAGAGGTCTGCAAAACCTTTATTCATCGGTTCAATTCCGATCGCCGCCTCCATTTTTCTTCTCAATTCATCTTAGTTTCACAGAAAACAAGACCTTCCTCGATAGGCTCATACCGATGCATTTCGGGGGCCTTTTTAGCGCATGCGTAGGCTCCGCTAGGATGCCTCCACTTTGGGTCAGAAAATTCCTAGAGTGGTCTTGCAAATGACGGACAATGCTGCCGAATGCCTTAGCCGTGAGGCCTCGCGATAAATAGTGGCCTCGACAAGCGTGTATAAATCCAAACTAGAATAATTGGGATCGTGATGTGACCAGCCGGCTAAATGTGACAATGATTACACAAGCGGGTTGCTAAAGTTTTATCCGGAAAGTATAATTCATCTCGAAAAAGCACAAAATAAACGGATCGTTATTATCCTCCTGACCCGGATTTTGCTGGATGGTTGACGATTTTTGAACAAGAAGTTAACCGGCTCCGGCAGAGAATGAGTTTCGTAAATTAAAACGGATTCATCGGGCACAATACTTGCCGCAAGCCAAGGATATTTTCCATGTCAAAAAAATTACTTTTAGTCTTTATCTTCTGTTTTAGCGTTCTTTACTCGTCGGCACAGGTTCCTACGCCGTCGGTCGGCGATGAGAACAGTTTCTTCACGTCGATGAAATGGCGCTCTATCGGGCCGTTTCGGGGGGGGCGATCAGTGGCCGCCCATGGCGTGATCGGCGATCCCAAAACCTATTACATGGGCACGACCGGCGGTGGGCTTTGGAAAACTGACGATATGGGCGTCAGTTGGCGAAATATATCTGACGGGTTTTTCAAAACCGGATCGGTTGGGGCAATCGCGGTTGCCGAGAGCGATCCGAATGTAGTTTATGTCGGGATGGGCGAGCATGCGGTTCGCGGCGTGATGACGCATCATGGCGATGGGGTTTATAAGTCGACCGACGCCGGGAAAACGTGGAAAAAGATAGGTTTAGATCAAACCCAGCATATTTCGCGAATTATCGTTCATCCTAAAAATCCTGACCTTGTTTATGTTGCCGCTCAGGGAGCTTTGTACAGCAAATCGCAGCAGCGGGGGCTATTTAAATCAACGGACGGCGGAGCGACATGGAAAAACACCTTGTATGTCGATGACAAAACCGGTGCCGTTGAATTATCGATGGACGCCAACAACTCGCGAATCATGTATGCCGCGATGTGGGAACACGGGCGTTTGCCATGGAAAGTGATCAGCGGCGGACCCGGCAGCGGGTTGTATAAATCGACCGATAGCGGCGAGACATGGGAAGTGCTAAAAGACGGCCTGCCTGAAGATTTGGGCAAAATGTCGATCGCCGTGAGCCAGACAAATCCCGAAAAGGTTTATGCCTTGATCGAGAGCGACACTGAAAAAGACACCGGCGGTCTGTTCATATCGCATAACGGGGGCAAAAAATGGAGTCGCGTTTCGGATGACAACCGGCTGACGCAACGGGCGTGGTACTACATCGAATTGTTTATCGATCCCAAAGATGACGATACGATATATGTCTTGAGTGCGCCTGCTCTGCGTTCAAATGATGGCGGAAAAACATGGGAAACGCTTTCGGGGACGCACGGAGATTATCATGATCTCTGGATCAATCCGAACAACTCGAACAATTTTGTGAT
>JBGTCS010000463.1:0-1533 GCA_041748715.1 Pyrinomonadaceae bacterium
ATCGTGCGGATGCGCGATATTTTGCATCATCGCGGGCCTGACGGCAAAGGCGTTTTTGTAGATGGAAATATCGGGCTCGGCCATCGCCGGCTCAGTATAGTCGATGTCGCCCACGGCGCCCAGCCGATGTTCAACGCCGACCGGTCGTGTGCGATCGTTTATAACGGCGAGGTCTATAACCATGCCGACTATCGCGACGAGCTTACCGCCAGCGGGTATACGTTTCAGAACCGAAGCGATACTGAAACAAAACTTCATTTGTACGAAAAATACGGGCGCGATTGCGTCGATCATCTACGCGGGATGTTCGCTTTTGCGATCTGGGATAAACGCAAACAGGAACTTTTTATCGCCCGAGACCGCTTTGGCGTCAAGCCGCTTTATTACGTGCTCGACGACGGCGGAAATTTGTTTTTTGCGTCCGAGATCAAGGCACTGATCGAGGTTGGTGCCGTAAAACCCGAAATTAACTTTAACGTCCTGCCGGACCAGTTTGCCAATCACGGAACATCTGGCGAAGAAACCCTTTATCTCGGCGTAAAACGACTGCTGCCTGGACATACGCTAACATGGCAGGACGGCCAGATCGATATCCGCGAATTTTGGGACCTCAGCTTTGAGCCGAAGCACGAAAATCGGAGCGATCGGGAGTTTATCGACGAGTGGCGCGATCTTTTTCGAAAATCTGTTGAATTAAGACTGATGGCCGATGTTCCGCTCGGAATGTTTTTATCTGGCGGGATCGACTCGTCCGCGATCGTTGCGATGATGGCGTCAATGGTTTCCGAGCCGATCAAAACCTTTTCAGTAGGATTTCGCGAACGCGAGGCAAATGAGCTGGAATACGCCCGTCTCGTCTCCAAAAAATTCGGCACCGATCATCACGAGATCATAATCACCCCGCAACAGTTTTTTGAGGCCGTGCCCGATCTCGTCTGGCACGAGGATGAACCGATCGGATTCGATTCGTCGATCCCGCTCTATTTTGTTTCAAAACTCGCCGCCGAACATGTCAAAGTTGTATTGACCGGGGAAGGTGCCGATGAAACCCTGGCCGGCTACGGGCGTTATGAAAAGACTCTGAAATTACTTGATTTTGGTGAAACGTACGAATGTGTAACGCCGACTTTCGTGCGTAACGCAATCCGTATGGGCGTCGCGACGTTGCCCGCCGCGCTAAATCGAAATCTGAAACGCACCTTTTTATCGCGAGACTCTGATATCGAAAGTCTTTTCTTTGATAATTTTGGCCTGTTCTCGAAATCGATGCAGTCGCTCTTATTTTCGCGTAAAACAAAAGACCGCATCGACGATCTCAATCCCTATACCTGGCAAAATTCGTGGATAGACAGATGCGATGCCGGGGATACTCTGGATAAGCTGCTCTACGCGGACACAAAAACCTACCTCCATGAACTCCTGATGAAGCAGGACCAGATGTCGATGGCTGCTTCGATCGAAAGCCGAGTACCGTTTCTCGATCACAAACTTGTCGAATTTACGGCCCGCATGCCGCGAAGAATGAAACTCCGC
>JBGTCS010000464.1:0-1849 GCA_041748715.1 Pyrinomonadaceae bacterium
GGAGCGATCTCGTACGCAAATGCATAGATCGCGGCGATAAAAAGGCCGAAAAGAGCTCCGAACGCGACGCTGACGAACCCGATCAGAATATTTGTCCACGCATCTTTTGTTTCGTAGGCGTCTGAACCTTTGCGAAACGCATACCATGCTTCGAGCCCAATCATGAGGGCAAATATCGGAATCGCTATAAATGTCGGGTTTAACATCTGCATCAGTTATTTTATTATCTACCCGCAATTAAAAAAAGGACAGGATTTTGTATGATAAAGAAAATAATTTTAGCCGTGTTTGTGCTGTTAATATTGGTTTTCGTCGGGCTGCAGTTCTTTCGTCCTGACAGGACAAATCCACCTATCGATCTCAGTCAGACAATTGAAGCTACGGTCGAGATTCCTGAAGACGTAAAACTGGTACTTGCTCGCTCGTGCAAAGATTGTCATTCGAATGAAACCGTTTATCCGTGGTACTCGAATGTTTCGCCTGTTTCGTGGTTTCTGGCCGATCACATCGAGCACGGACGGAGCCATCTAAATTTAAGCGTTTGGAACACCTACGACGCCACTAAAAAAGCGCACAAATTCGAAGAGATCTGCGATATGGTCAAAAGCGGCCAAATGCCGCTGCCGTCATATCTATGGATCCATCGCGACGCTGCACTTTCAACGGCCGATGTTCAACTTTTGTGTGACTGGACCGCTGCTCAAAAAAATCGTTGATTCCGTCCCGGCGGCTTTAATCTAATATTCTCGGCAGTTAAGTTTACTAGTGTTTTTGTAATCTTTAAGAGCGGGTGCAGAGCAGCCTTCCCGACCTGCAATCAAGGTTGACTTGAAAGTGAAGATAGAGGATCAAAACAAGCTGAAATAACTACAAGTTGGGAACGGTTGCTCTGCACCCGCTTCTTTCGTTTTGGGACCTTTACCTCCTGGCGGCGCCGTTCAGATGGATCACATTACTCGGGCTCAGTGTAACAAGATCATAAAAAACGAACAAAAGCACCGGTTTTGGCGTAATATGAGGTGATGTTTTGTCCAAATTGTGGTGCAAATAATTCAACGGAGCAGAAATTTTGCCGTTCGTGCGGTTTGAACCTTGAACAGACTTCGATCTCACTTCTCGAACAGTTACCGAATGCACAGGCTGCGAATTTAACCGCACGCGAAAGGCGGTTGGAAAAGTTTGGCGCTATCGCCTTTGGCGGGTTTGGTATTGTGATCGGAATTTCCGTACTCGGAATTATTTATGCAATCCTGACCGGGATGATACTTTCCGGCAAACAGCCGTGGTTTGGAGTTTTGTTGATCCTATTTATTGTGTTCGGTTTACTTACTGTTTCGTATATTATTTTTTCTGAAGACCTTAAAGACAGGAAAAACAAGCTAAAATCGAACGCTTCACATGCCGAGCTTCCGTCGGCGGACACCGGTAAACTCCTGCAGGAAAGCTTCGTGGAACCGGTACCGAGTGTCACCGAAGTCTCGACGGAATTGCTCACCGTAAAGAAAAATACTCGCTCGCTCGAATAAGCGCTCGGCAACTCTTCTAATAACTGTGCAGTTTTTTGCCATTCGTTCATTTTTCTATAAAATAGAATAATGCCGCCAATGAGAATAGTTCATTATCCCGAACCCGTCCTGCTCGAGGTCGGGAAGCCCGTAAGCGGCGAAGACCTGGAGAACGGATTCGCCGCGCTCATCGATGACATGTTCGAGACGATGTACGACGCGGGCGGAATAGGATTGGCTGCGCCGCAAATAGGAATTTCGAAACGGTTCTTCATAATGGATGTTCGCGAAGAAAGCGAAACCGCCAACAAGCTTGTATTTATTAATCCAGAAATTGTCCGGGT
>JBGTCS010000465.1:0-2608 GCA_041748715.1 Pyrinomonadaceae bacterium
GAAATTCTACAAATCCTCTCCGTCTCAGCTTTCGACAAAACCCCATTAAATCAACTACTTACCCAACATCAATTACAAATCCCAGACATCCCTTTCTCTAACCAACTGTCTTTGCTAGACTTATGATTGGACACTAGTGAAGCGTTAGTTTCTTGTACTCACAGAATTGCTTTATGGCGGTTTTGACGGCGGCTCTTTGTCTCGCGTTTAATTTTATTGGTTCGTCAACCATTAACCGTTTCCTATACGCTCTGAGCAAAGGGTTTTCAGGAATTCTTGGCTGGCGGTATTTATTGAACTCAACACGGTCTACTGATCCTCGTTCATCTCCGTGGAGCCAGGTGCCGTAACACCTGATCGTAATCAAGTACGCCAACGGCGTTGAGCGCTCCTGAAAATCCACGTAGTCTCTTTTCATATATCCAGAAAAGTTGTCGCTCGTGTCGGCGGCCCCTTAGCGATGGGCCCGCCCTGACGGTTGGGCTACTGATACGGGTTCGCGGGCATCCGAGCGGATCGCCAGCGGAAGCGGCAAGATCGGCTGCAGACCGCCGTAGGTTCTTGTATTCAGATCATCGATGAGCTGTTCCTGTTGGATCAAGAGTTCATCGGGTGGCAGGTCGGCCTTGTTTTCATAACAAGCGTGGGTTATGCATGGGGCGGGTTTGCCGGATTTGTGGACCAGACAGCCGATCCCTTTTTCAAACAGCGGGCAGGCATAAGTTTTAGCAAATGTGTCACCGTCGGCTGATAGATCGTATCTCTCGATCGTGTTTTCGATCCGCTCATTCACGGCCCGGCGCGTGGCGGCCGGCAAATTCCTCAAAGTCCGTTTGATCGCCGCCGCCTCGAGACGCGAAATATGCACATTTACAAAATGTGCGTCCAGACAGCAAGCTCCTTTTGTTTCACACGTCAGACAGTCTTTTGCCTTATGCTCATACCCGACGGCGACCTGCTGTCTGAAATCGTCGGTCAGCTTTTGCAGGCGTTCTAGAGCTTTTTGTTCGCTGAGCGGTCTTATCATCTGGAATCGGCGCGAAACGGCATGATACAATCTTAAAAACTAGATATTACTTGATTAAAGGAGATTATGCTCAAAGAAGGCGACAAGGCACCCGATTTTAATGCAAAGGTTCAGGACGGAAACACGATCCGGCTTTCCGATTTCAAAGGCCAGCGGGTCGTGCTCTGGTTCTATCCAAAAGACGACACACCTGGCTGAACGAAGGAAGCATGCTCGTTCCGTGATGCGAACGACGATTTTACTTCCAAGAACATTCAGGTACTCGGCGTTTCGGTAAACGATGAGAAATCTCATCAAAAGTTTATTTCGAAATATGATCTGCCGCTGACACTGATCGCCGATACCGATAAGAAAGTTGTTGAGGCGTACGGTGTCTGGGTCGAAAAGAGTATGTACGGCAAAAAGTACATGGGTACCGACCGAAAGACGTTTCTGATCGATGGGGATGGCGTGATCGTTAAGATTTTTGATAAAGTGGATGTTGCGGCTCACGCCGACGAAGTTTTAGAAGCATTTGGCGAGAAATAAAAATTATGAAAGAAAAAGTTTTATCAATATTCGCTCTATTTTTACTGGCCACCATGGTGATGGCCTGTCAAACCACCGCAACGGGCGTTGTCAATAATACGGAAACCGCGGCAAATGTTAACGCGGCTCCCGCGGCCGCCGATCCGGCCCCCCCCACGGACGACGCTCCGCGTATCACTCTGGCCGAGGCAAAAGCCGCTTATGACGCGGGAACGGCCGTTTTTGTCGACACGCGCAGCGAAGCGTCATTTAAGGCCGAGCATATTAAAGGTGCGATCAATGTTCACGCGGATATGCTGGAGGCGAAAATAACGCAGTTGCCAAAAGATAAGAAAATCATCGCTTATTGTTCCTGACCGGCTGAACACACCAGTGCCAGTTTGGTATCTGAACTAAAGAAAAGAGGATTTGATAATGGTTACGCGATGGTTGGCGGTACGGCTGCATGGAAAGGTGCCGGCTATCCGATGGACAGCGTGAAATAGATCAGGAACTAGAAACTAGTTCGTCACATATTCGTCCCGCCGCATGGCCATCCCAGAGCGGCGGGATTTTTGCGCCTGATGTTTCGCCGCTTTCCTTGTCGAGCACAGCGAAGGCCGCCTGCTTGATCTTTTGGCCACTCGTACCGACGAGGACATTGGTACCAATTTCTATCGTGATCGGACGTTCAGTGTTTTCGCGCAGCGTCAGGCATGGGATACCGAGAACGGTCGTCTCTTCCTGCAAGCCGCCCGAATCGGTAAGTACAAGCCGCGCTCCGCTGTAAAGCCGCATAAAATCGAGATATCCGAGCGGGTCAATAAGACGTATGTTCGAATTTGCGATCACCTCACCAAAGCCGAATTCATCGATCTTTGCCCGCGTCCGCGGATGAACGGGAAATATGATCGGCAGCTTTTCAGCGACCTCGGCAAGAGCGACCAAGATCTTCTCAAATATTTCTTTGTCGTCGACGTTCGACGGCCGATGGAGCGTCAAAACTGCATATTCGCCCGCGGCAACTCCGAGATCTTCGCGAACCTTGGATTTCTCCGCAATCTTTAAATGATC
>JBGTCS010000466.1:0-4983 GCA_041748715.1 Pyrinomonadaceae bacterium
GATCTGATACGGACTCTTCCGAGGAAGAGTAATCAAAATCCAGTTTCTTATAGACCGCAAACTTGAGATTACTCGCCATCCATAAAGAAGCGCTGTACTAAAATAGGCGCGTGGATTAAACAGAATCTCGGGGCTGATCACCTTCTTGTTTTCGGTTGCGAAAAAACATCGTCTAAAGTATTTAGCCACGACATGCATCGACAGCGCCGTCATGCTCGCCGACGTGATCATAGACGGCAACCTCGGTCGTCCATTCCGCAGCCAATACATCGTGGCCCTCGACATCGAAAACAGCTGCCTCTGGCTCACCCCAAACGCCAGTCTCCTATTTAGCTAACCCGATTACTGATATTATTCGATAATGACATTTGATGAGAAGCAAAAGGAACAGTTGGTTGCATGTGTAAACACGTTAATGCATTTATTCAGTGCTGAACTGTATCAACCAATCGCGGATAGGTTCTACATGACTTTGCCGCAAGACCTTAAGCTGATACAACAGGATTTAAATTCTTTACGCGAGGAACTAGAGAGAAAAGTTGGCAGGAGTGTAGAAAAAAAATATTTACCTTATCTCAAGCTGGCAGTGCAGATTGCGAGAGTTCAGAAAGCTAAAGAGCAGGAGACGCTTCGAGCAAAAACTCATAACGCGACCATTCTAGAGAATATCGATAACAGCATTGATCACCTCACTGCTTTCATGAAAAGCCGGTGGTACGTGGACTCTGACTCGTTCGTCCTTCCTGTAATCACTGAATACCTTAAGTTAAAGGAGGCATACAAAGCTTTGCCAGGGAGCGTGCTTGAGGAGCAGCCGTTTGATGCCAAATTCGGAATTCTACAATCGCAAAGTAGCTTCATACCCATGCTGGAGAAAGCTCGGCATGAAGCCAAACTGCGCGCAATCGAAATCACTGTGGCATTCATTGACATAGATAATTTCAAGCATTTCAACACAACATTCGGTGAGCCGCTAATTGACGCCCAGTTCTTGCCAGTTGTCATGCAGACGATCGAGTCTCATGTATTCTCTCATGGGACAGGTTTTCTTTTTGGAGGTGACGAATACATGCTGCTGCTACCCAATATGGATCAAGCCATGTCATTACCCTTTCTAAATATACTCCAAAGAAAACTTGCCGGGCTGAGGATCCCGGGTATCACAAACGGAATCACCATATCCACAGGATGCTGTGGGATCTCTTCAAATTCTTATTTAACGAATGTCGAGGTGATTGGATACGCTAACAATGCAATGCGTTATGCGAAGAAATGGAGGGACTGTGTTGGCTACTATTCGGGTGGGGGTTTTGAGGAGAAAGACTTGGCAGCAATAACAAGCGGGGGTCATTTTCCACGAGATATTGACATTGTAAATGGCCAAAGGCCGGGGAAAGAGCGTTGAAGGCACCTATGTCGCCGCTTCGTTTAGGTCTCGAAGCTTCTGTACGAAATAGTTAAAGCTGGGTGAATGATTGTTTTCTAGATCCATAACCGGGGCAATTTTGGTTGCCCATTGGTATTTTTCGGCGCCAATCGCCTGCCAACCTTGCTTCGATAGAGCTGCTGCCCCTCCGCTGTACACAGCGTCAGCAAGTGTTTCCCATGTTCCACAGATTGAATCGTTGACATAACCTTTCAAAACAATATCTTTTGCTTTTGGATAGGCCTCTTTAATCGCCGACAAATCCCCCAAAAACCAGCTTTCACCTTCCTCAACAGCAATGCAGAAGCGCGTTTCCGGCTTTGGGAAGCATGCGTCAACTAAAGCGAGTAGTTCTTGGCGGAATTCTTTTAGGCATTTTGAGTCGAGATCGCAAACAACAATTATGACGGCTTCATAGTCATCTGGATAGGAGCTATAAGTGCGACCATAACCTCTTAGAATCTGTGGCAATCTATCCAGAAGAATTCGTTTACTGGCGTCTAGGGAGGTCTTGAGATTCTTAGGAATACGACCAATCCCTCTATAAGAATGAATGCTAAACGTATTGTTAGTGCCGATTATTCGAGGAACCAGTTCTTCGAGGGCCCTTTTTCCGGACATGTCCTCAACAAGAATTTCAAAATGCATCACACTTGCCTCGCATCAAGATACTCGCTGTACCATAACGACCCCAATGGTAATCCCTCGGCAACCATATTTTCGACTAAATTATCATCGCTTGCCCGACGGATAGAAGAATATCCATCGGAACCCTTTTCCAGTATCCATACCTCGTCGGGCTCTAGAGCGTCGACAAAATAAGGCTGGTGCGTAGTCACAAAGACCTGCGATCCGCCTTTTCGTCCCGTGGCATGTTCACGGAACTCCCGAGCCAAAGTCTCTAGAAGCTTATGGTATAAGCCGTTCTCCGGTTCTTCGATACATAGGAATTGGGGAGGAGTAGGATCTTCTAGCAATAAAAGGTAGGCAAAAACCTTTAGCGTACCGTCCGACATTTGCTGGGCGTAGAATGGATCTTTGAAACCTTGATCATTGAACCGAAGTAGTAATCGACCGTCTGCAGTTTTTTCCGTAGAGATTTTTCTTATTCCGGGGATTTTACTTGCAATCCGATTAAGAATCGACTGAAACCTTTTCGTATGCTCCCGCTCCATAAACTGGACAACATTTCCGAGATTATCTCCGTGGATGTTCAAATGTTGTTGAGGCCCAGCGAGAGGAAGGCTTCTTGCGGCGTCTGGCGTGAAATAGGAGAGATACCAGTCTTCAATAAATCGTCGAAAGGCAGAGATTCTGGGATGTTGTTTTAGGGATCCAAGGGTAGCAATTCCTAGCTTCCTAAGGTCTTCCAATTCTATAATCTCAGTTTCTTTCGATTCCTCTTGCTCAGACTGATTTTCCAGCCATTTAACTAATTCATCTAAGTTGAGTTCCTTAAAATTTCGTTCGTCATCGTCCTCGTCTATTTGGCTTCCTTCTTGGTCGCCTTTCCAAACCACACCTTTGCCTTTATTAAGCACTAAGAATGAGAATGGCCAGCCGTGCTTCTGATTTTTTCTTCTTTGTCGGAGTCTCTCGGTAAGAACAAATGGACGTCCGGAACTATCCAAATCGATGGCAAGTTCGTAAGTAATTGGGCGGGCATTTCCTTCCTCTTTGTAATAGACTTCAAATTTAATCGCGCCAGACTGTCCCTGGGTACGTATTTTCTCAAAACCTCCCCTTCCACGTGAATCACAGGCTTCCTCAACGCCGGATCGCAATGCATCAGCAAGAAACCCAAACGCGTCAAAAAGAGTACTTTTACCCACTCCGTTCTTCCCAATAACCGCAGTCATTGGAGTTAACGGTTTAGCACTTTGTTGATTCCAAAGTCTTCCGAGGGTAACGTCCTTTAAAGTTCTGAAATTTTGAATCCGAAAACCTTCTATTTTGGCCATAGTGTTAGTGGAGGCTTAGGTTTACACGGGGGCAGCCTTCTCCGTTGAATATTAACCTTTGAAACCAATAGATTCAAAATCGTTTCTCATCCTGAAAAGACGGTTTGATGCATTGTTTTAGGAAATCTAGCTCTTTCTGATACTTTTAACCGTCTTTGTGCCCTCAATGGTGAACTTGGGCCGTTTTTTTTTTGTCTCTTACGATTATGGCCACCGCCCGATCTAGCTTGTCCTTTTTTCCAGACGGAGGAGCTGCGGCCCTGGTGGAGGGTGAAGGTGGGGAATATTTGGTTGGGGGTTTCCTTAAATTCGATGATGACGCCGCACGGTTCGTGATGGTTGTCGGTCGGTGTCAGGGAAGGTGCCGTCTTTGGCGACTTCGCCAATTGCGGCACTCGACAAATATGTTGACGGGCGGCAGATCGTCACAAATTTAATAGCTCGAGAATGTGTACTCGGTGACGTGAATCACGGTAACGGGTTTTCCGTTTTGCATTGCGGGTTTAAACTTTATCCTTTTTGCGGCGTCGATGATTGCCTTTGTGCGTTCTGGGAAAAACTTCATATAAGGGATGATAATGCCGACGGTGCCGTCAAAGCGCGATTCGATGGCAACGGAGTAATCAGAGGGCGGGCTGGAGTCGTCCCCTTTGATTCCGGCAGTGCATTTCGACGTGATCTTTGCCGGCTTGTCGTATTTCGGAGGATTTGTCGTTTTATGGTCAGAGCGCGGTCAAAAGCTTTCGTAGCCTCTTTTTCTTTGCCGAGATGTTTATAGGCGGCGGCAAGATACAGCCACGCTTGATAGTCCGTTCTATCTTCGGCGGTCGCTTCGGTGAGCCGCGATAGGGCTTCGGCAAAGTTGCCCGCTCGGTAGAGATCAATGCCTTCGTCACGCTTCGACTGCTGTCCGAAACCGGATACCGTCAATAGTATTATTCCCAATAGAACCGAAAATGCTTTTACCAAACGCATGGATATTTCCACTATTACCGCTTTTCTTCGATTCTACAAGATTATCTGAGGTTGTTGGCATTTTTTGCAAAGCAATCGGCGGTTCGCGGTCGCGGTGAATTTCAACTCTTCCTTGAGCTTAAACCAACTAACAACAAAAAAGATCCCGAGCAGCATATCGATCATGCCGGCGGCGAACATTTGGGGGGCGAGACGGCCGTTTGTGAAAAGGAGGGCGGTGGCGAGGGAGAAGCTGAATTTTTCGATGATCGAGGGCAGGATCATGAGGCGGTATTTCGCCGGGTCACGGCTGATGATGAGAAAGACTATCTGTACCGCCACCGCAACGCCGATAAATCCGTAGAAAAACTCAGGATGCTTCACGCGCCGGCGGCGAATCGACGCCGATCCTGGTCTCAAGAAAATACTGCGGCAGCAGCACCACCACCCGAGCGTAAATACCAGCGATCAAAAACGTATATTTTGTAAATCTTGCAGAATGCGGAGAATAGGGAATATAATCTCCGCAAGGATGCGGAGATTATGACATACATCTATGAGCAAGACGACTGGCCGGAGTTTCGATGGCAGGATGAGGTATTGCTGGCGAGCCTCGCCGAGGTTCGGCATCGGCAAGGGCGA
>JBGTCS010000467.1:0-3551 GCA_041748715.1 Pyrinomonadaceae bacterium
GCGCTTTTTGTGGCTTCGCGTCTCGGGGCCCGCGACGGTTTGCCGCGCGAGCGGATCTACGACCTCGGATTGTGGGTTTTGGTTGGCGGATTGGTCGGCTCCAAGCTATTGATGATCCTGCTCGAACCGGGTGTTCAAATATTTACTTTGGATTTCCTACGTTCGGGCGGTGTCTTTTACGGCGGACTGATCGGCGGGTTTTTGGCAGTTGTCATTTTGGTGCGAATGTACAAACTTCCGTTTTGGAAGGTCGCCGATGCGTTCGCGCCGGGCCTTGCTTTGGGTCAGGCGTTTGGTCGCCAAGGTTGTTTTTCGGCTGGCTGCTGTTGGGGAAAGCACACAGATCTGCCGTGGGGCGTTCATTTTACCGAGCTTGGCCACGAATACACCGGCGTACCGATCGTTGGCCCCGAGGGTGCCGATCTCTATCTGCACCCGACACAGCTTTATGAATCGTTCATAATGTTTGCCGTATTCGGCCTGCTCGTTTACCTGCACCGGCATAAAAAGTTTGACGGCCAGATACTCGTCGCCTATGGCATTATTTATGCTCTCGTTCGTTTTTCGATTGAATTTATTCGCGATGATCCCCGCGGTGATCTGTTGGGATTTACTACATTGACCGGGCTATCGACCTCGCAGGGAATCAGCTTGCTCGTGGCCGCCGCATCGATAATATTCATGTTTATGCGGCTGCGAAAGATCAGAAACGCCGCTCCGCCCCTGACCAAGGAATCTAATTGACATCATTACCAGAGACAAACATTGCGGAAGATGAAAACCCCGCGACCGAAAGCAGTTTCAAAGTTGACCGCGACGAGGCCGGAATGCGACTTGACGCTTATTTAGCGGAAAGGATCGAAGGCTGGTCGCGCTCGCGGCTGCAGCGACTGATCGAGAACGAAGACGTTCTGGTTAACGAAACTACAGCTAAGCCGTCGCACAAACTGCGTGAAAATGACGAAATCGAGGTCGATCTGGTCGAAGCTCAAACGGCCCGATTTGAACCCGAAAACATCCCGCTCGACATTGTTTTCGAAGACGAATATTTGGCGGTTATCAACAAACCGGCCGGAATGGTCGTTCATCCCGGTGCCGGCGTCCAGCGCGGAACACTTGCGAACGCGATTGCCTATCACTTTGAATTTGAGCAGTCCGCGGCCGGTGATGCGACTGAATTAAGGGTCGGCATCGTTCATCGTCTGGATAAAGACACATCCGGACTGATCGTGGTTGCCAAGACCGAAGAAATTCACGAAGCGTTATCCGAGCAGTTTCGCGAACGTAAGGTTTATAAAAATTACGTCGCTCTGGTGCACGGCTCGCCCGATCAAAATCGCGGTAAGGTCGATGCACCGATCGGCCGCAATAAGCACAATCGCCTCAGAATGAAAGTCGCGACCCATGGCCGCAGCGCTGTGTCGTTGTGGTCTGTTCGAAAACGATACGGCAAATTTACTTTACTCGATGTCGAGATCAAGACGGGTCGCACCCACCAGATCCGCGTGCACATGGCCTATATTAACTACCCAGTCGTCGGGGACGAGATCTACAACGAAGGCCGCGATAATACGGTTGCAGATACAAATGTTCGAAACTCCATCGCCACGATGCGCCGATTTTTCCTGCATGCGGAAAAATTGACGTTTACGCATCCAAAAACTGTCGAGCGGCTCGAATTCACGCAATCGCTGCCTGATGAATTACAACAGCTTTTGTCCATACTTTAAACAGGAACGCCGCCAACCGGGAACGCAGGTAACTGGGGAACGCAGGCGCCCCCGCCTGCAACGCCGGTTCCTCCGGTGTGCCGGCGCTCAGCATTGCTCAACTGGAATATTTACCCACGTTCATTAGCGTTCTAGCGAACGCTTGCAGGCGAGGGCGCCTGCGTTCCCAGTGAGGGCGCCTACGTTCCCGATGTGGAGCCCATAAAGTTCCCGATATGATATAAAATATTTCGAATGATCCGAGATCCACGCTATTGGCATAGTCGCGGATATCTTCCGCATTTCGATGCCGATGGGTTTACACAATTCATAACCTTTCGACTGGCCGATTCGATGCCCCAAAATGTATTGGCGAAATGGCGGCTTGAACGGGAACAAAACGAGATAACGGACGCCGACTTTCGACGACGGGTTGAATATTATCTCGATCAAAATTACGGTGCGTGTGAACTGCGAGATAAACGGATCGCATTAGTTTTGCAGGATACGCTCTTAAAATGGGACGGTGAGCGCTACCAGTTGATTGCATGGGTGATAATGCCAAACCACGCCCACATCCTGTTGACACCGATGCGGGGCGTTAAGGTTTGCGATATCATGCATTCGATTAAATCCTATACGGCCCACGAGGCCAACAAAATTCTCAACAGAAAGGGCCGGTTCTGGTCAAAGGAATATTTCGACCGCTACATTCGCGATTACCGGCATTTTGCGAGTACGATAACTTATATTGAAAATAATCCGGTTAAGGCAAGGTTATGTGAGTCACCTGAAAAATGGCCGTACGGCAGTGCATTTTGTAAGTAAACGGGAACGCAGGCGACCCCGCCTGCAAGCGTCCTTCTTAGGACGCTGACGGACGTGGGGATTATTCAATTGAAAAATGTCAAAGGGCATCACGCCGGAGGAACCGGCGTTGCAGGCGGGGGCGCCTGCGTTCCGACATCACGCCGGAGGAACCGGCGTTGCAGGCGGGGGCGCCTGCGTTCCGATATCACGTCGTAGGAGCTAGCGTTGCAGGCGAGGGCGCCTGCGTTCCAGTCATATGATCCACAAAATTTTGATAACTGTGTTTTTTTGTTTGTTTGCGGTGGTTGCTTTTGGACAAACCGGCGAACTTAATATCATTCCTAAGCCCGTTTCCATAGATTATGGGACGGGTGATTTTGTATTCAGCAAAACTACCAAGATAGTCGCGTCCGATCGGAGTGAAAAACAGATCGCCGGGCTATTGAATGATTTTCTTTCAAAAAACTACGGATTCACTCTCGATGTCACCAACAGGAGACCTGCCCGTGACGCAATCGTTTTTCAAAGCTCAGGCAAGAACGTGGGAAATGCGGAAAGTTATACACTCCAGATCGATTCGAATGCGGTTAGAATTTCGGGTTCAGAGGCGGGATTATTTTACGGACTGCAGACATTTTTTCAGATAATACCGACAGCCTTTTCAGGGCCGATCTCGTTGCAATTTGTCTCGATCAGCGACATCCCGCGATTTAAATATCGCGGCATGCATCTGGATGTCGCGCGGCATTTTATGCCGGTTTCGTTTGTCAAAAAATACATCGATCTGATGTCGCAATATAAATTTAACCAGTTTCACTGGCATCTGACCGAGGATCAGGGTTGGCGGATCGAGATAAAAAAATACCCAAAATTGACCCAGATCGGTTCGATGCGGCCCGAGACGGTCAAGGAACGCAACCTGACGCCGTATATCGGCGACGCTACGCCGCACGGCGGGTTTTATACGCAGGCGGAGATAAGAGAGGTGGTCGCCTACGCAAAAGCGCGTTACATCAACGTGATCCCCGAAAT
>JBGTCS010000468.1:0-2321 GCA_041748715.1 Pyrinomonadaceae bacterium
TACACTCTTGTCCATGGATTGGAAAATATTCGGAACGGCATTTCTTACTTTATTCTTGGCGGAACTGGGCGACAAAACACAGCTTGCGGTCATAACCATGACATCGAGTACGGACGCCAAGATCTCGGTTTTTCTCGGAGCATCACTCGCTTTGGTCGTTGTAACGCTGCTTGGCGTCTTGTTTGGGGGAATTCTGAGTCAATACGTCCCGACCGAATGGCTGCAGCGGATCGTGGCCGTTGCGTTTATCGCGATCGGCGTTCTAATGCTTTTTGGCAAATTATAGTTCTCGCAAGCTCTTAATCCTTAAGCCGCGACACGAACTTTTGTCTAAATTTTGCGACCTTCGGAGCCACGACCGCCGCGCAATACGGTTGGCTGGGATTGTTGGCAAAATATTCCTGGTGATAATCTTCGCCGGGCCAAAATTTGTCAAAAGATTCGACCTGAGTAACGATCGGCTTATCATAGATCTGCTCGGCGGTGATCTCGGCGATAATTTCTTCGGCTATGCGTTTTTGTTCGTCGGAATGATGAAAGATCGCCGAACGGTATGAGGTGCCGATGTCGTTGCCCTGGCGATTGAGCTGGGTCGGATCATGGACTGTGAAAAATACCCGCAAAAGGTCGGCGAATGTCAGCTCATCGGGATCAAATCTGATCTGAACGACCTCGGCGTGTCCCGTAGTTTCCGAACAAACCTGCTGATAGGTCGGATTTTCGGTATGTCCGCCGGAATATCCCGACACCACATCCTCGACGCCCCTGAGATCGTCAAAGACCGCTTCAACACACCAAAAACACCCGGCTGCTAATGTCGCTGTTTCCAAATTGCTCATGAATTAAGTTTACCAAAACCCTCAAATGTCCGCATTGACTCGGCATCTGGCGGCGGATAAAATTTGATCATGCGGGAAATATTTGGCGAACGAATCTACGGCGTCGATATAGATCCACAGACACGCTGTTCACATTACAAGAGCGAGCTAGATATAATCGCCATCAAATTCAAATGCTGCGGCAAATGGTTTCCGTGTATTGAATGCCATCGAGCGATCGCCGGCCACGAAACGGAAGTTTGGCCTTTCGACCAATTCGCGGAACGGGCCGTTGTGTGCGGCGCGTGTGGGCATAAACTGAGCGTAGACGAATACATGTTAAGTGGTTCGGCTTGCCCCGAATGCAGGAATGGCTTCAATCCGGGCTGTGCGAATCATTATCATCTTTATTTCCAGATGACGGGCCGGCAGGACTGATCATCCCGGATTCGTCATTAGCGTAAAATCTCCGATTCCGTGCGCACGCCTGCGCGTAAGCAAGGGCGTATCGCGCGAGTTCGGAGGTCACGCCTCTCCCCAAAACCTGACTCGGATGTATCGCCCTTGCTAACGCGCGGGCCCCCCGCATTGAGCTTCAAACTCAAAAACCCCCAACGCCGAATCTTGGATCAATCTTCATCTTCGCGTAACTTTTCCAGAACTGAGAGATCTTCGAGTGTCGTGACATCGCCGGCGACCTTGCTGCCTGACGCGATCTCGCGGAGAAGACGACGCATTATCTTGCCCGAACGCGTCTTTGGCAATGCATCGGTAAAACGAATATCGTCGGGTTTTGCCAGTGCGCCGATCTCGTTTGCTACATGCTGCCGAAGAACCGCTTTTAGTTCGTCATCTCCCTTTCGTCCGCCCTCGAGCGTGACAAAGGCGGCTATGGCCTGGCCTTTGATCTCATCCGGGCGGCCGACGACGGCAGCCTCGGCGACGGATTCGTGTGAGACGAGGGCCGATTCGATCTCTGCCGTACCCAGGCGATGGCCGCTGACATTTATCACATCATCGACGCGGCCCATGATCCAAAAATAGCCGTTTTCATCTCGCCGGGCGCCATCGCCCGCAAAATAAAATCCGGGAATGTCCGACCAATACGCCTGTTTGTATCGCTCATTATCGCCCCACAATGTACGCAGCATCGACGGCCACGGATGTCGAGCCACGAGATAACCGCCTTCGTTGGTGCCGACCGAAATGCCTTTCTTATCGACGATGTCAAGAATTATTCCCGGTATCGGCCGCGTCGCGGTACCCGGAATTGTCGGCGTCGCACCGGGCAGCGGTGAGATCATTATCGACCCGGTTTCGGTTTGCCACCACGTATCGACGATCGGACATTTTTCTTTACCTATTATCCGGTGATACCACATCCATGCCTCGGGATTGATCGGCTCGCCAACCGTGCCAAGCAGACGGAGCGAAGAAAGGTCGTGTTTGAGCGGATATTTTTCGCCCCATTTTACAAAAGCCCGGATCGCCGTTGGGGCTGTG
>JBGTCS010000469.1:0-6582 GCA_041748715.1 Pyrinomonadaceae bacterium
ACAATTAAAACCGCGTCTATAAGCCGAATCTTGTCTCCGCTTTCGCGGGAGGCGATCATTCATCTAGGCCATGCGTTACCGCATGGCTCGAGCGGCCTACCCGGAAACGCCGCCGAATTACTTCGGCATCGAGCGGGCAACTCGAATAACACGCTTCCCTATTTGGCCTTGCACCGCGAGGAGTTTACCTGGCCGCATCTGTTGCCAGACACGCCGGTGAGCTCTTACCTCACCATTTCACCCATTACCTCTTGCGAGGCTGGAATATTCTCTGTTGCACTTGTCGTCGTTCGATCTCTCAAACTCCCGGACGTTATCCGGCTCGCTGCCCTATGGTGTTCGGACTTTCCTCTTTTATTTTCATAAAAGCGATCACCCAACGTGGTTTATTGTAAGGCCTGAAAATTATAACAAAAAATGTTCAACAAACAAATAGCCTGTTACTAGCGTTCCAAAAAAATTAATTTCCAATTTCGAGTATATCTCCGGACACCAGGACCGGGTCGAGCGATCTACCATCTTTGATTGAATGCAGGTTATATTCCGTGTTGTCGAAAAGGCCTTTCTCGTTTTTACGCCGGATGATCGCACGTTTTGGATCGCCTTTTGACCCCCCCGCGGCTATCACTGCCTGATAGAGCGTTATTCCGTAGGTAAGGTCTTTTTTTCCCGCCGACATAATGTCGCCGGCAATAAAATATGCGCCATTTGCCATTGGCGTCAAATCACCGACAAACTCAATCGAATCTCCCGGATAGATCAGCACAGAATCCGTTTTGGCATCTTTTAGATCGTAAATTTCGGCTTTTGGCGAATTAGATCGGGTTACCAGCGCGGTCGTCGCGTTTGCCTGTACCGATGCCTCGGCCCGGATCGCAAATAGCGGCATCGCTTCACGCTGAATGCTCTTTTCGCCCGCATTCTCGACCAAGCCCAGAACTGTTATCTTGTGACTCGCAAACTGCCGAACCTTGACCTCGATCTGCGGATTTGAAAAAAGCGTGATCGACGAGGCCAAAACCTCGATAATACTTTCCACCGATTGTCCGGCAACAACGACATTTTCGCCGGCCAGCGGGAAATCGATCGTTCCATTGGCGCGGACCGTGTAATAACCCGAACCCTGCGATGAATTTTTTAAATTTACAAACAAAACGTCACCCGTGCCAACATTATAAATCTCAGTCGGAGGGCGGACTCGCGAGTCGACAGATTTTACGGTCTTAAATGTTACGTCCGTTGGGCGAACGTCGGATGTAATTACTGCCGGACGCTGCATCAAAAATGAAACGTCACCCACGCCCGCTTTTGCCGGAGATTTATTGGGGACAGGATCTGACTGGGTCGATTTTCGATTAGGACTAGGCGAATAGGGATTATTTTTACCTCGGGTTTCGTCGGTTTGAGCCTGGAGCACACAGGCTGAGGCCGATAACAGCACCGACAGCAATAGAATAATGAATACCCTTGGTTCGATGCGAAGCGATCTGTGTAGAAACTTTGTCATTACTGGCACTTTTTAATCCAAGATTTCTGGTAGATGGCGAAACAAAATGAGACGCCCAACTCCCTGCGGGCGGCAGGGAGTATAGCTTAGTAAACATCCAAAAGCGTCCGGATTCTATTTTTTGTGAATTTATTGGGGCTCTGGCCCAAGCAGGCCGATTGGAAAAAGGTCTTTCCAATGCTCAAGGTAATAGGATCGGAGCACACTCTCCGTGTCAGCGGTCGTTTCGCAGAGTTTGACTTGATTAACGAGTTCGACGGCGTCGGTCAATTTGATGCCCGCGATCAGACGACGGATCTCTTGAATAGAATTAACATTCATGCTGAATTCCACTAAACCGAGGCCGATCAATACGGGTACATAAAACGCAGAACCGGCCATTTCCCCACACACGACCACGGGAATGCCGTTGTTTTTGCCGGCGAAAATAATATCGGTGATTGCACGCAGTACCGCCGGATGGAGCGTCTGGTACCATTCTGAGACGGAATCGTTATCACGATCGATGGCCAGGAGGTATTGGACCAAATCATTTGTGCCCAGACAGAAAAAATCGACTTTAGCGCCAATTTCTTCAGCCATAAAAACTGCGGACGGGACCTCGATCATAGCCCCGATCTGTGGATCGCCCATCGCTGTACCGCTCTTAGACAAATCCTTTCGTACGTCGTCAATTATCTCTCTACATCTGATAACATCGCCGACACCCGACACCATCGGTAGTAGAATATTAATCTTTTGATTGTGCGATGAGCGGAGGATCGCTCGGATCTGGGTCTTAAATTCGTCCGGTTCCGAAAGGAAAAGGCGGATCGCTCTGAGTCCGAGCGCCGGGTTGCGCTCGGTCGAATACATTCCTTGTCCGAGTTGATCGACACCAATATCAAAGGTTCGAATATTGACTCCAGAATCGCCGGCGGCTTCGGCGATCTGGTGATAAGCCGCCACCTGTTCGTCCTCAGACGGGATCGTGCCGGGCCGGGTAATAAGCGATTCGGATCTAAAAAGCCCGATGCCATCCGCGCCAAAATGGCTCGCAAGCTGATATGCCTCCGGAACGTCCACATTTGCACGGATCGTGATCTCAGTGCCATCAGCGGTTGTTGCGGGTGTGGTCTCATCAAACGTGAATTCGTCAGGATCGATAAAGACGTCCTTTACCAATGCGAAATGTTCGACCGTTTCGGTTCGGGGATCGACGATCACCTCGCCTCCGATACCGTCGACTATCACTCGGTCACCGTGTTTTAAGACTTTGTCGAGATTTTTCAGACCGGATGCCATCGGAACATTAAACTCGCGTGCAAGAATCGATGTGTGAGATGTCCAGCCGCCGCGTTCGGTGATAATGGCCGCCGGTTTTGTTTTTATAAGCTCCAAAATGGCTGATGGTCGCAGTTCGCGGGCGGCAACAATGGCGCCATAATATTCCCGCTGGGTGCTCGACGGCGAACCAAGGAGCGATGTTAAGATCCTCTCTGAGACATCCTCGATATCGAGGTATTTTTCACGAAAATGCAGGTCGGCAACAGCTCCCTGTCGCTCAAGATATTGATCCGAAACAATCTTTAGCGCCCATTCAGCATTCACTTTACGGTCGCGAATCGCGGTCTCAATCTTTCCAACGAGTGACGATTCCTCGATGATGAGAAGGTGAACGCCAAAAATGCTTGAAACCGGCTGATTCGGTTCCTTATGTTGCTTGGGAGCCGCCAGTTTTTTGAGTTGGTCTCTACATTCGTTGACCGCAGATCTAAATCTGTCTAGTTCGTCATCGATTTGGCCGTCCGGCAGATCGATACGAAAAAACTGCCTTTTCTGACCGTGCAGAAACACGATTCGGCCGATGCCTACCCCGCGCGAGACCGCGAGGGCAGGAATGCGTCGTTCGGGTTTTTGTTTGTCGTCGTCGATTAGGTTTTTTAATTCTGTCAAAATAGATTGCCGGACGATCTGGACTTCTGTGTCAACGCCGCCGGGTTAACTCTGGGCCGGGAAAAATGGTTTTAGCAGGCCAGCAAACGCTGCGAGATTGCGTGTCTGGATCAAAACCTCGCCAGGGCCGGTAAATTCAGCGACCATTCCTTCGCCGCTCAGCATGCTCCGTAGATAGCCGCTTTTGGCGGCTTTTCGGATGGTGTATTCCATTTGGCCTTCCCATGCGACCAGATGCCCGGTGTCGATGACATATTGTTCGCCGGGACTGAGAGTTCTGCGATGAATCGCACCAAACGATGACACCAAGAGCAATCCCGTCCCGGATACGTGAAGCACAAAAAGACCTTCGCCGCCAAAGAATGACTTAGCTCCGCCGAATTTGGTGTCCACAACCAACGACGTATCACCCGCCAGGTACGAACTCGACTGGACCATAAACATCTGATCCTGCATCTCGATGCCGGCTACATCGCCGGGAGATCCGGGTGCAAGCGTTACCTCGCCGGGCCCGCCCCGAGCTGTAAATGTTGAAACGAATGCCGATTCGCCGCCCACCGCACGCTTTAAGGCACCAAAAACACCGCCCTTCATTTCCGAATGAAGATCCACATTGGCCGACATCGAAACCATGGCACCTGCTTCGGCGGCTATGGTTTGTTCGGGCTGCAAATTTACGACGGCCAGGGCAAACGATCCCTGATGCTTGATCTCCCATGTGTAGCCGCGGCCTTGTCCCTTGCCGTCCGCGTCAAAATGAAAAGCTCCGCCCCAAGGCTGCGACTGTGTGGTTGGCGGCGGCGTTTTCGCGGACGCCGCTTGCAGAAAAAGTCCGCAAGCGCCGCAAAAATTAGCGCCATCCATCAGTGGTGCATTACATGTTGGACAGTTCATAAAGTTACTCCCTGTGATTTTTCGATCACGATCTCAGCGGCGGCTTCGGCATTTGTCGCGAAGTTCACAAAACTGAGATCGCTTTCGCTAACAACTAGATTTGTTTTCCAGGCCTCGACAACCGGCGGCCAGCAATCGCCGACAAGCACCAGAGGGCGCCGTCCGATCACGCCGGTTGTTAATTTATTCCAAACCAGAGATATCTCCGTCACGGTTCCCATCCCGCCGCGCATCGCCACAAAGCCGACCGATCGAGTGATCAGATTCTGAAGCCGATCGTAAAAATGATCGGTCGCTACCTTGTCCGTCAAAAAGCGATTTGGCTCGGATTTGAATTGATTCATAACTATCCCAAGCACGCGGCCTCCCTTTTCCCGAGCGCCGCGCGATGCTGCTTCCATTATGCCGAGATAGCCGCCGGTACAAATTGTAAAACCCGCCTCGGCAAGCCGCGCCCCGAGTCGCGTCGCTTCGATATATTCAGTGGATTCTTCGGAACATTTGGATCCGCCAAAAATGGTGACGATTTTTTCGTTAGAGTTGGTGATCACGATATTTTTCTTAAAATTTGAAGTTGTGAATTACTTAGATTATATCCCTCACATTTCATAAATCCAATCCTGCGATCAAATCTCGGCCGCTTCTTCCGGCGTCAAATTGCCCGCCGCATGGATGGCTTTTGTTGTATTGGTCAACAACAGGATGAGCATTCCCGCGACAAAGAAAACGATCAGGGCGAGGATCGCGTGCCTGTACGAGCCGGTCGTTCCCACTACGACCGCAAATACGACATTGCCGATCCAGGATGTGCCTTTTTCCGAGATCTCATAGAGTCCAAAAAACGCCGATTCGCGCGATTTTGGTATCATCTGCGAAAATAGCGAACGCGACAGTGCCTGGGTGCTGCCCAGAACTAAACCGATAAAAACGGCCATGATGTAAGCCTGGAGCGAACTGTATAAAAATCCGTAAGCAAAGACGACGATACCGGACCAGATCGCAAGACAGACAATTATCGTCCGCTTTGCTCCGATAATCCGGGCTATACGCTCAAACACCAGGGCCCCGATCAACGCGAATATTTGGGCGACAATAAAGATGCCAAGCAGAAATGTTGAATCGCTTTCAAGGCCTTTTGAAATAAAAAGCTCTTGTGAAAGAAAGATCGATGAATTTAGAATAACGGTCTGAATACCATCGTTATACAAAAGGTATCCGGCCAAAAATAACAGCGTGTATTTGAGACCGGCGAGTTCGCGCAGGGTGCGCCATATCTCGACGAATCCGACAGTTACAAGATTCTTTCCGTTTGCTTCGCGTTGGGCTTCCCGGCTGCGGACCATTGAAAAAGTAACGGCCGCAAAAACGCCCCACCAAAGCGAGGCAGTGAGCATCGAGAGTCGAACGGCCAGGCCTTTATCAATGCCGAATGAACCGCCGAAATTGATCAGCGCTAAATTGAAAAACAGCATTATCAATCCGCCGACATATCCGGCTGCATATCCATAGCTGCTGATCTTGTCCCGTTGATCTTCGCTGGTTATGTCGACCAGAAACGAATTGTAAAAAACGTTTGAGGCAGCAAAGCAGATGTTAGAGATCAATAGAAAAACGCATCCCCAGAGATACGAGCCCCCTGTAATAAAAAATAGCAGCGAACTGGAAATGACGCCGGTATAGCAAAACGCCGCCATCATCTTCTTTTTCCATGGCGTAAAATCGGCGATCGAACCCAACAGCGGAAGCAGGAATATCTGAAGAAAAATTGACGCTCCGAGTGTCGAGGTAAACAAATTGTCCGACGTGATTGACCCGAACGGGCCGAGGCCGAGGACGATACCGCCTTTGCCGACTCCGCCCTGTTCGATCGGTGCCTGGGCCAAAGCAGTCAGATACGGCCCTGCAAGAACAGTTACCACGGTGGTAAAAAAAGCTGAATTAGCCCAGTCATAGGTTAACCAGCCAAAGATTTCTCGTCGGTCATTTTTGGGCGTAAGGTTGGAATCCATTTGTTCTCGAACTTATATAATGATTGCGATACTCGTTCACAATAAAGCAGATATTCAAATTTGTCTAACCAGATCCAAACGCCGGTAGATTTTGCGATGATCGCGTTTTCAAATGGAAGCAGATTCACTTATCATTTAGATTCGCTTCGTCCTCGACGTTCAGGTATATGAAAGCAATGATCCTAGCTGCTGGCTTTGGCACGCGGCTCTTCCCTCTAACAATTGACCGCACCAAGC
>JBGTCS010000470.1:0-4063 GCA_041748715.1 Pyrinomonadaceae bacterium
GGTTTTCATAGTATTAATCCTAACCGAACAAGCGTACTAATAGAAAAGCACGAGCGTGCTTTTTTGTCAACTATTGGTTGGTTCGGCGATCTAGAATAAAATTTCCGGCCTAGTAAACGCAGTAAATGGGCCGGACTGTGAGCAAATAAAGGCAGGTTAGATCGGACTGAGTTTTTAATCGAAGGACGACCGATGCGAAACAAGCTTCTTATCGGGCGTGCTCCCGAACAAAGGAGCGCTGCTTTCTGTACTGGACGCTTTTGACAGCTGCTAAGGTCTTTTCCGCTTCAACTTCTTCAACTTTGGATATTTCTCTCTCTGGATATATGCTCATTATTCTGATCTTAATGAGCGATCATCCTATCAATAGACTACCAATCGGAATTTTTGATAGCGGCGTCGGGGGCCTGACGGTCTATCGCGCCCTGCACAACCGGTTGCCGAACGAGCATTTTATCTATCTCGGTGATACGGCGCGCGTTCCGTATGGGACGAAATCGTTAGCGACGGTTGAGAGATACGCGATTGAAAATTCGCAGTTTCTGGCGTCACGCGGGATCAAGCTGTTGGTCGTGGCGTGCAATACGGCATCTGCGCTTGCTCTGCCGAAAATACGCGAGAGCATCGGCGTTGATGTGGTCGGCGTGATCGGGCCGGGTGGTCGAAAGGCCGTCGAAATCACCAGAAATAATCCAAAGGCCCGGATCGGCGTCATCGCAACCGAAGCGACGGTCGCCAGTAATGCCTATTTTGAAGCGATCAGACGAGCGTCGGATTCCGCCGAAGTGTATCAGGCCGCGTGTCCGTTATTTGTCCCTCTCGCCGAGGAAGGCTGGACGGGTGAGACCGAAACATTTTCGATCGCCAAAAAATACCTTGCCGAAATGAAGGAATTTGGTCCGGACGCCCTCGTTTTGGGCTGTACGCACTACCCGATCTTAAAAGACGTGATTCAGCAAACGGTTGGCGATAATGTTAAGCTTGTTGATTCCGGCGAGGCGACGGCAGAAGAAGTTGAACGCCTTTTGATCGACAAGAATTTAGCAAATCCAAACGCCGTAATCGGCGAGCGCAGGCTTTGCGATGACCTCGATCATTTTTATGTGACAGACGCGGCGGACCGATTTGGACGTGTAGCCGAGCGTTTTTTGGGTACAAAACCCTCGAAACTTGAAGCGATCGAGGTTTACGGCGTTGACGAGCTAAAAAAGCCTTAGCCACAGATGAGCACAGATAAACTCAGATTTATTTCGGTTGGTCTTTATCCGTGTCCATCTGTGTTTATCTGTGGTTAATTTCATTATAATTAAGTTATGAGCTATACAAGACTAGATAATCGGACCCACGACCAGATCCGCAATACAAAAATAACTCCAAACATTTCCCCGTACGCCGAGGGTTCGGCATTGATCGAAGTTGGCGGTACAAAGGTCATCTGCACTGCTTCGGTCGAGGACCGCGTGCCGATGTTTATGCGAAATAAAGGCCTCGGCTGGGTAACCGCCGAGTATGCGATGCTGCCGCGGGCTACCAATACCCGCACCCAACGCGAAAATCAGCGCGGCCCGTCAGGGCGAACCCAAGAGATACAACGCCTGATCGGCCGCAGCCTGCGGGCGGTTGTCGATACAAAACTATTGGGGGAGCGTCAGATCTATCTCGATTGCGACGTCATCCAGGCCGATGGCGGAACGCGGTGCGCGTCGATCACCGGTGCGTATGTTGCTCTGGCGTTGGCATGTCGAAAACTGGTAAAACAGGGAACAATAAAAACGTTACCGATCCTGAGCGAAGTCGCGGCGGTTAGTGTCGGGATCATCGAGGGTTCAAGCATTCTCGATCTCGCTTACACCGAAGATTCAAATGCCGATGTCGATATGAATGTCGTTTGCACGGGCTCAGGCAAATTTATCGAGATTCAGGGAACGGCCGAACGCGAACCCTTTACCCGCGATCAGATGGATGAAATGCTCGTGCTCGCCGAGATCGGTGTCAATAAATTATTTGAGATCCAGCGAAATGCGCTGAATGGGTGAGGAGAATCGGGACACGAGTATAATGGACGGACAGTTATTAAATAATTGTTGGATATGTGGTTCTCCTGCAGACAGCTCTGAACATAAATTTAAGATGACAGACTTAGAAAGGGTGCATGGCAAGGGACCTTACGAGGGTGAAAATGGTCTTTTTCATTTCAAGGATTACTTAAGAAAAATTAGAGGGCCAAGAGCTCAAATAGTTAAATACGATAAAACATTATGCCAACATTGCAATACTACATTTAGCCAGCCTTTTGATTATGCCTATGAGAAATTTATTTCGTGGGTATTTGAAAATGAAGAGGCAGTAATTCGACGGCGAATAATTAATTTTTTCCATATTTATGGCGAAACCTTTTCGAACTCTCAAAGAAATTTGTATAAATATTTCGCTAAAAGTTTTGGATGTAGACTTGTTGAAGAAAAATATGATGTTCCGAAGGATATTAGTGAACTTCTATACTTGGAAAACTTTCAAACAGGGCTGAGAATCAGTTTTGCCGTAAATGAAGATATGCTTGCTCTGCCAGAAGGTTACAGAATAGGGTTGGCTAAGGGAGGCCTGTTTTCACGTCCTTATGGCGATGACATTTGGCAATATCTTTGGCACGAAACATTTGAATGGTTAAATGTTTTTTACTGGTATAACTATGATGTTGAGCAGGAGCTTGGATTTCCGTGGGTTGCAGATTCGCAATATCTACACATGGGAACTTACTCGCTTTTTATACCAGAATGGCATTCCCCTTTTATTCAGATGGTAAGCAATCAGGATAGGGCTTGGATAGAGTTGGCAAAAGAAAATTTGGCAAATAAGAAGAAAGAGGAAGATTAAATTGAGCGAAAAACAATTTGAAGGGCGATCGGCGATCGTGACGGGCGGAACTCGCGGCATTGGTCGAGCGATCGTATTGGAACTGGCAAAACGCGGCGCAAATGTCGCGTTTAATTATTCAAAGAGTGCCGACGAGGCGGAAAAGTTAAAGGCGGAGGCCGAGGCGTTGGGCGTCAAAGTCCACGCAGCACAATGCGACGTCGCAAGCACCGAGGCTGCGGCTGAGTTTGTCGCCCAGGTTAAAGAGGCATTCGGCTCGGTCGATTATCTTGTAAATAATGCCGGTATCACACGCGACCAGCTCATTCTGCGGATGAAAGAAGAGGATTGGGACTCGGTAATAGACACAAATTTGAAAGGCGCATGGAATTTCTCAAAAGCCGCAGTTCGGCCGATGATGAGAAACGAGAATGGCGGTTCGATCCTGAATATATCGTCGATCTCGGGCGTCGTCGGAATGCTCGGCCAGTCAAACTATTCTGCATCGAAAGCCGGTATGATCGGCCTTACCAAATCTCTTGCCAAGGAAATTGCGAGCCGCAAGATCACCGTCAACGCTCTGGCCCTCGGTCTGATCGAGACGGATATGGCGTCCGAGATGAATGATGAACATCGCGAAAAAATTATTTCTCAAATCCCTCTGGGACGGCTCGGCAACGTTAGCGAAGTTGCCGAGATCGCCTGCTTTATGCTTTCCGCTTCGGCTGCATATATCACCGGCCAGGTAATTCAGGCCGATGGCGGTCTGGCGATGTAGTTCCGCGATCACACCAATGTCTTTGCAATATCAAACCGACGAGGTCGAGCCGCAGGCCATTGAACAGGCAGCAGCCGTAACACCTGTAATTCCGCAGCCGGCCCCGTATTACACGATAATTCTGATAGCGGCGATCGGTGCGGTGGCTGCCGTTCAGATGGTGACGGGCCTAGAGGCGTCGATCCTCGCGGCGGGTTTTGACAAACCCGTTTTTATAAATGAAAAAGAATATTGGCGGATCCTAACGGGAGCGACCTTGCACGGCGGCCTGCTGCACGTTGGCATGAACTGCTACGCCTTTTACAGCTTTGGCAAAATATTCGAATTTTTGTCAAACAGGGCTCATCTGGCGATCGTTTTTCTGCTGTCCGCGATCGGCGGCGGCATTCTGAGTCTGATCTTTGCGCCCGAAGGTGTCTCGGTCGGAGCGTC